>NZ_JACGVP010000033.1:0-7463 GCF_014077275.1 Colwellia sp. BRX8-7
GAATGGTTAATAAAGCAGTGGAAGATATGGTCTGCATGCAATTTGGCGAGCCGGTATGGGAAGATATTAAGTCCTGCGCTGGGGTCGACATAGACGTATTCATGAGCAACGAAGCGTACCCAGACGAAACGACTTTCTAGTTGGTGAGCGCGGCAAGTAAGGTACTGAAGATGACCGCAGAGGCTGCAACGAAAGACACCCATTGTAAAACTGAGTGCTATTTTTCAATTGAACTACGCTTATAGGGTGTTTCATTTCTAATCAGGTAGATGGCTTATGCTCCAGCCTCGAAAAAGCCAAGTCAGTTTAATTGATACTCCTTATTATCATTGTGTTTCTCGTTGTGTTCGCCGTTCCTTCCTGTGCGGTGTGGATAAGTATTCTGGCCAAAGTTACGAACACCGCCGTGGCTGGGTAGAAGAGCGATTGCTGTTCTTAGCCACGTTTTTTGCCATTGATATCTGTGCCTATGCGGTGATGTATGTGGATAAAGCGCTAGCTGACAGCTGGGATATCAAAACGGTGTTAAGCCGTTACCATCAGTTACACAAAGGCACATTGCTCACTCATAAATACCTCAAGGGCGAGATACTTAGTCCGGGAGAGTTAATCACCTTTGATGAAACCGTTGAGCGATATCGGCAACGCTTATACGACATCAGCTGGTTTATGCGTAATCTGAACGAGTACATTGTAAGCCCCTAACCAACCGTCTTATTGATATTCCAAGGTAGTAATGCCTCAACCTCTTCTACGGTTTTTGCCTGGGGCAATAACGTGAAGACGGTTTTTAAATAAGCTGACGGCTCTAGGTTGTTCGCTTTTGCGCTTTCCACCAAGCTGTATAAATTAGCACTCGCCTTGACTCCCTCTACGCTCACAGAGAATAGCCAGTTTTTTCGACCTACCACAAAAGGCCTAATGCAATTTTTAGCATGATTATTATCCATCGGCCACGCGCCATTCTCCGTATACCGGCTCAGTTTGTACCACTGATTGCTTAAATAGGTGAGTGCCTTGGTTAACTTCGCTGATTTTACCGGATGCTTTAACGATTTATCGAGCTACTTCTTTAACGCCGCTAATATAGGGACGCTTTCTTTTTGCCGAACGGCGTATTTTTCATCGGTTGTGACTGCTTTTATTCCTGCTTCAATACGAAAGAGTTTTTGAATGTAAGACAGCGCTTCCTCAGGTTTCCCCGAGGTACCTTTAGGTTGTGCATCACTCGCTTCCTTAAAATAACGCCTACCATGTGCCCAACAACCTAAATGCGTTAAGCCATTGGTTTTAGCAACCGCGTCGTAAACGGCATAACCATCTGTCATTAACGTACCACTAAAGTCACCTAACATCAGTGCAGCTACGCTGGTTTCTCTGGTGGGGCTGTAATGAAACAAGACCATCCGCTGCTCGGTATTATTGGTCATTATCCAAATGCGACTTTGTTGGCTCGCGCGACGCTCTTCTCCTTTGAGTACTTGAGTCACGGTTTCATCCATGAAAAGCACGTCTTGCGCCCTTAATACATCAAGTCCTAAATTAATCAGGGGTTGCACTAATTGGCCACACTTAATCATCCAGTTCGCCATACTGGTTGAGTCTAGCTCGACGCCTAGGCGTTTAAAAATTAGGTTGCTTTGACGATAAAGTGGTAAGCCGTCACAATATTTATGCGTGGCGATTTGCGATAATAATCCTGGACTGGCAATATATTTTTCAATCGGTTGCGCGGGCTTTTTAGCGGTAACAAAATAATCATTACAACACGGACACCTATATTTACGGCGTACGTGGTTTAAAACGGTTACCTTAGCAGGGGTATAATCGAGCTGCTTATGGCATTCATCACCAAAATGTCTTAGCACTTGATTATCATGCGGACAAAACTTTTCATCTTCCGCTAAGTCATGAATAATATCGGTAACGGGCAAATCATCAGGGATTGATAGGCGTTTCTTTTTACGCTGGTGAGCAGGTACAAGCGTTGTACTTTCTTGTGCGTCATCTTCATCACTTAATATTTCAGCTTCGTCGAATAAACCTAGTTGGTCGGGAGACCACTTTTCACTCGACGCACCAAAACGTTGCTGAGTCATGTAACGAATGTATTCTTCTAAGGTGGCGATTTTATCTGATTTCTTAGTAAGCTGGGCGTCTTTTTTGTTAGGTTGAACGTCTTTTTTTAAGAGTGATTTTTCATTATCATCAAGTACACTTTTTTGCTCAGACAACTGAGCTTCTAGCGATAAAATACGCTGAGTTAATTGCTTGTCAATTAGTGCAAGTAGTTGATTTTAATGGTTATATTACAAAAGGCACTTAGAAAGCGGAGTCAAGCTCGATGTTTTTATGGGGTTTGTCGCACTAATATCAATGCCTCGCAGCAACCAATGCAACTGTTCTTCATCAATGTTAATCGTCGCTAAATCATGTTTTTTAGGCCACTTGAACTTATCTTTTTTAAGGCATTTGTACCACAAACAAAACCCCGTTTTATCCCAGTAAAGTAGCTTCAATTTATTGCGTTGATTCGAGCAAAAAACAAATAGAGCGCCCGAGCTTAATAACTCCTTCATCGTTAATTCAACAATGGCGGCAAGGCCATCAATTTGTTTTCTAAAATCAACGGGATCACGATGTAAATAAACGGCAGAAGGCTGAATAAACATCTTCATGCGAGTTGCCCCATTAAATTGACGAGCCAATTCACCTCAGTTTGACTGTCGAGTGTCAGCTCAATGTTACCGATGTTTAGTTTAATATCACGTAGGGGGTTGGTATTTTTCAGCACAGGCTCGGCCAACTGAACTTGAGAAAAAGGTGATGTCATGACTGTTGCCTCTCTTGCAGCTATTGATGCTACAGGTGTTGCCACTGCTTTTTGTTTGTAAAAGCTAGAGGTCGGTATACCTTGCTCAAGGCAAAATTTTTTTACTGATAAATGGCTTTCCCTTTGGATTTCAAAAAGTGTAAGCCATTGCTGTGGTGTTCGTCGCATGATGATCTCCTTAAATAATTAAAGTGAACATAAGTGAATGTTGTTGATGGGGGAATAATGCGGTTTATAAGGGTCTTACGATTAATAGACGAAAATAGCCGACTTTCACCCCTTTAAAAATATAAAATAGATGTTAATATGGAAAGTATGAGGCATCCTGTATTTTGATTTTATGAAAAATTACGTTTTATTTTACTTATACTCCGAACACTCGGCAGAAGGATCTTAAAGCGGGCACCATTATCGATGTTTTCAACGACAATGGTGCCGTTCATATCACGAATAATCCCATAACCTACAGACAGTCCTAAGCCCGTACCCTTGCCCATCTCTTTTGTTGTGAAGAACGGCTCGAAGATGCGCGGCAGAATATCTTCGGGAATACCCCCGCCGGTATCCTCAGTGCAAATATGGACACCTTCATCGTCGAAAAATACCCGCAATGTAATCTTCCCCTCGCCCTCTCTTTGAACAATGGCATCTCTGGCATTAGTGAGAAGGTTCAAGAGCACTTGTTCCAACTGAATAGTATGACCCAAAACAAAGGGACAGTCTTCGGCAAGATCGGTCACCAGCTTAATTCCAGCCAACCTCAATTGCTCTCCCATGAGGTTAAGCGAATTCGTTACCACCTTTCGAGGATCAACTGGCGCTGGGTCTTCCTCTGCCTTGCGCCCGAACATCCGCATGTGATCGATGATTGCAGCTGCTCGAGCAGTCTGCTGCTCAATGCGGCTCAGTTTACCGTATAGGTATTCGGTGTCAGCGGTGCCGGTAGAAACTTTGCGGCGGCAATTCTCAGCAGCCATGCGAATGATGTTTAGTGGTTGGTTTAGTTCATGCGCGACTGATGTCGCCATTTCACCGAGTGTAGCTAATTTTGATGCTTGAATGATTTTGGCTGAGGAGGCTTTGCGTTCGTTCTCATGGAGTTCCATGGTGTTTAGCATGGTATTAACCCATGCTATGATTTCGCCGAATTCGTTGTTTTGATCTGTAGCAAGTCGCTTATGGTATCTTTTATGCTTTGTGACATAGTGGACCAAACTAATCAAGTCTCTGATCGGGGTGTTCAGTCTTTTTTGCAGTGTCCAGTTCAGTAAAGAGGCCAATATAAAACTACCTAAAAGAGTCAAAACTGAGATCAGGAGGAGATGGTCTTTTTGAGCAGCTAAACCCTCTGTGCTTGCAGACATCACAATAAGACCGAGATATTCTCCGTTCTTCATTATTTTATAGTTTAGATAAATATTATTATTTTTGAACTCTACAGCCTTATCAAAATGCTCAATAACCGTGTCATTAATCATTTCAGGATGTCTATATTGAGCAAATAATTGATTGTCGGCATTATAAATTTGTGTGTACTGGATAGTTTCATTCAGCTCGAGTGTTGATAGCACTCTTTCCCCAGCTTCAGCATCATCAAACAATAATGCGGACTCGCTAGTTGTTGCCAATAACATGATCTGGTTGTTCATCAACGCTATTAAATTACTTTTGTAATCACTAATAATATATGAGTATAACAGTCCAGAAAGGACGAGAAGTGGGAGAACATTAATTGCAAGCACAGCGATAAGTCGTCTATAAAAAAATCCAATCCTATTTTTTTTCGGAGGACTCATCACTTGATCCTTGCCAGCTTTAATAATTCCGAGCTAATATCAACATTCAAAGAATCGATTTTCTTTAGATTAACTTCAAAGCGTAGTTTTTTATTTTCTATGTAAAAAATTATGGATGCATCGGGAAAATAAATACTGGATGTATCGGCTACGATGACAGTACTGCCACTCAGACTCTGGGCATCAATAAGCTTCAATGCTGTTTTTTTGTTCGCATACCTAACGTAAATTAACTCACATTTTCTTGCTGTATTGAGTTGCAATACTACGACTGACCGTTCCAAGTCTCCAGCTTGCCTGCTTCCAACTACTTGGCGAAAAAATGCCAAAAAATTATTCGGTCCGTCTATACAAACTCGTATTTCATAAGGCCGCTTGACCGACTCTAATTCTCGCCAATTAATAAAACCGATGAAGTGCCATATATAGGCCATTTTTAATTTATCTTCCTTACTTAAGGAATCCTCGGCGTTGATTGAAAAACATAATAAAAGGCAGAATATGCCTACGAAGAGCTGTCTGAATAGCGCTTTCAAAGGTTGGCTAAATAGGTTCAACACAGCTAATAACATCACAGTACGCTTGAAATATTAATAGTCATTTGCCAATTCTCTTTTGGCTGTGGCCCATTGAGTTTTTTATAAAGAGGCGCGCCAATTTCTACTGTGAGTCGATAGTCCTTGGCCAGACGCCATAAAAGGCCAAGCTTAAGATGAATTGTTTTGCCGCCAAAAAGTTTTGGGTTTGTGATTGAGGCAGGATAAGGAGAAACAGGCAGTCCAAGCATTATTAGAGAATCATCCTGCCCATGAATTTTTTCGCTGTACTCAAAGTCCGCCCCGATAAAGGGTTGGAGTCTTGGAGATAGGTCAAATTGATAACGGCCATTCAGACTATAATTGTTACCCAGACGATAGTCCCTATCATTCGTGCCGGTCCGTATTCTAGCCGACAGACCGACGCTGATGTCATGTGCACCACCATATTGATAATTTATTGCAAACGGGAAATCATAGGTGCCTGAGCCCAGTTGCATGGTATATGGAAGCTGCTCCTTATCATCCTCGGTCGGGCGTGGCGTATCTCCCTCCTCATCGATAGAACCGGTTGGCAGGGACACGCCAAACGAAAATCCCCAAACTCCCTCATTGGAACTGTACCAGCGGTAGAGCGCTACAGCCGCAACATCCCCTATTCCGCTGGTTTTAATTTTGAAATTACTGTAGCCGGGAACACTGCTGATGTGGTCAGTTTCTTGATTAATATAGGGGACCGATATACTCCCCTGCCATTGAGAACTTAACTTATAACCCAGTGATAAAACAGTGGCATTTTGAGTGATGACAGTGGGTACAACGGGGAAGTTTTGAGCCGTTCGCGGTTCAACACCCATCGGTCCATCCCATAGCACCTCGTCATTGCCTACCGGTCGGGTACCATCAAGATAGCCTTGAAATCCCACGGCTTTGAATTGAGCGGCCAATGTCCATGGTGAAGTCGCACCGACCTCATAAATATTTTCAAAAAAAAGCTCCTGGAGGCTCATTTCAGCCATTTCAGACGGTGTACTTTGTGCAAAACAATTAGCACTAAAAATAATTAACATCAGCTGTATATATTTCATTTTAAATACCTCATAGACTACTCAATACGCTAATGGATACATTAGCCCTCCAGAGTATTACTTGAGGATACGCAAGGCATATTAGCCAGTGTCAATTTCAAATTAAAGGAACTGAAGCCTATACCCCACAAGGCGCGTATAAAATACCTCCAAGTAATGCTCTTACTATGCCATGGCTCAATAAGCCACCTATCCCTAGTCAACACAATAAGTTTATTATAGGCAGCAATTTAAGAAATTGACATTCTGGTTCAGAAATGTGGAGACAAAAAAGCGGCGAATCGATTCTTTAGAAAATTTCTCAAAGGCCAGCGGATCGCGCCAATCAAGATAGTCACCGCTAAATTGCGCAGTTATTCAGCGATGCCAGAACAGAGGGGATGGTAAAGTATGAACGTCATGAACCAGATAAACCTGTGAGAAATGCGGTGATGGGAGGTTATTACGAGCATTGACAAATCGGCAAATAAGCAGATTTGCACAGCGAATGCTGCCCCGCAGGGGTTAGATACTGGGAAGTGTTTAATGAACATTCATTGGTGATCCAAAAGATATTCAGTCACCTGAATACAAACAATGACGAAGTCGTCGAATTATTGCCCCACAAAGTCGAGCACCACCTCAGGTAGATTGGTTTGAATAGAAGCCGTTCATCATCATAAGCAAAACTGGTTTGCACAACAGCCCGAGACGCTTGTCTTGAATTCTGAAATACGTGAAAACGGTTGATTAATAGACGTAAAATAGCCAATTTTCACTCCCTCAAAGATATAATAAATTGGTAAATGAGAGGAAAACTAAGCAAGGTGTATTTTTATTTCATAAAAAATGACGTTTTATTTTACCTGTTCAGCAAACCTGAGATTGCTGATCTATACTTAAAAGGCTTTAATGCGACTATAGTGTCAGGCCAAAATATGCGGATATATTATTTTATAAGTCAAGCACGTGATAATGGATTATATAGATAGATATGATGAAGGACAATTAATGATAAATGATGCTGATGTGATGAAGAAACAGAGCAATATAATTGTATTTATTACAATATTCTTTTCTTTGATATTGACGTTTGTAATGACGAAATACTTGAAGAGGCCTCAGAAGCATTGGAATTTGAAGGCTACGATCCTCTAACTGCAAGCAATGTATCGGATGCAGTAAAAATAGTGCGTGACAATCCTGATATTGCCCTAATATTAACAGACTT
>NZ_JACGVP010000044.1:0-3883 GCF_014077275.1 Colwellia sp. BRX8-7
AATAAGTTGGTTAGGCAAGTAGCCATATAACAAGTTACTCAAACGGACGCTAAACAGTTGGCTAGCACTCGTTCCTCGTACATTTTAGCCAACAATTTCGCGCCGCTTAGTAAGGCGTTATGTGTTTTAAAGGTTGGTAGTTTTGGAAATGTTAGTTGCTTTTATAATCGTTCTATTATTTCTATCATTTAAGTTTGGGTATATTGTTTTAGATCGCAAAGTTTTCCGCTTTCAAGTTAGTCATATTTTAAAGCGAGGTCGTATTAATAATATTAGAGAATATAGGGTTATACATAACTATATCGAAATGTTGTTTGAAAATGATCCTGATTCTTTTGAGGTAAATCCATCACTACCATTATTAAATAAAATGATGAACGACTTTGGTGGCACAAACACATAACAAGCCACTCAAGCAGGACAAATAACAGTTGGTTTTGTTCGCTTCGCTCTCTATTATAACCAACTATCATTTGCCTCTTAGTGGGGCGTTATACGCAAATATGAATCAACCCTATAGAGTACGCATCAAATCTAAAGTCAAAGTTCGCTTTGCGTTTGCACTTATTGCTTTAGCTATCGGTTTATATTTTCTTATGGAAGTTGATTTCGGCTTTAAAGAAGATGAAGTTAAATATGGTCAGACTTATCTTCTAGAGTCATTTGAACAAAGATCTAGTGGCTCATATCGAGGAAGCACATCTACTACTTATGGTAAGTTTAAATTACCATCAGGAAAAATAATTAGCTCTAGGATTTATATCATTTCTCATAATGGTTTGTATTGTGTTGCGGAGATCTTAATTAATGGTAAAGTTACTCACTATCAAACGCTTAAATATGAAAATTGCGTATAACAAGCCATTCAAGCAGGACAAATAACAGCTGGCTATTTGCTCCTTCGTCGCTTATTTTAGCCAACTATTATTTGCCTCTTAATGGGGCGTTATATTTTTTCAACACACTGTTTGGTGTGTATCTGCTTTCAAAGGTATAAAATGAATTCTCACCTTACTTTATATTTTTTTCTAATCGTTTTTCAATTCTATTCTCTTTCTATAGCTGCAGCCGAGACTCTATCAACGCTTGTCTTATCTCAAGAGCGCGATTATCATTTCCTTTCTGATCACTTAACAGGATCGTATTCTTTAACTTTGAAAAAGGATAATTCTTATTCAGTTATAAATAGAGAGCATATGGGAGTAAGTCAGTCGGATAGTGGTAAGTGGAAACAGGAGTCATCTGGAGAAGTTGTACTCTATTCAGAAGAAACAGCAGCATATGTTATCTCCGATTCTTTTTATGTTGAAATTTTATTTAGAGACGACATAGCTGAACTATCAAAAATAAAATCTGAAGTGAGACGGTTGTTGGATGAGGATTTAGAAGACTTTCCAATTCCGAAAGAACCTGAATTCAACCCTTTTATTAAATTAAAAAATATAAATGCGGAAGTTTATTTTGATTACAAAAATAAAAATAAATTTATAAGCCGAGTAGATTTAATGAATCTGATCAGTGATATTGAGAATTATCAGAACAATCGAAATTTACAGAATATTAGATTCATTCCTAGAAGTTATAAGAAAAAAGTATTTTTACAACACACTAATAGTGATCTTTATTTCTCTAGTGATATTGACGAAATAATAAAGGAGATAGAAATACAAGATTTTGTACCGTACATTTACTTTCTTAAAGAGGAAGACATATCCGATAAACCTTACCCCTTTAAGTTTTTCTCCGTAATGAATAAAGTTACTAGTCATTTAAAATTAAACTAGTTCTTATAGCATTATAAAAAATATAACAAGCCACTCAAGCAGGACAAATAACAGTTGGCTTTGTTCGCTTCGCTCTCTATTATAGCCAACTATCATTTGCCTCTTAGTGGGGCGTTATACGCTAAGGAGCCAGCATTGAGAATCATATCTATTCTAATAGTTCTACTTATTTCAGGCTGTACTAAGAATTACAATAATGAAGTTTCAACTTATAAAGTAGCTGATAACGGTTATCAAATTAACCTGACTGGAATGCGTGGAAATATGGCTCATGATCCAATTTCATTTGTTTTTAGAGGATCTAGTGAAATATCAGAAACATTAAATGTTCCTAGAATTTCAGGTGTAGTTAAAGGTAATGAAATTCCAACGGAAAAAGGGTATTACAAATATTTAGGTTTTATTCATTTTAGTGAAGGTGCAATGGTTATTGAACTTCAATATGATAACTATGACGATAAAACTACACCTGATAGCATATGGAACGGAAATTATATTTTACAGCCTGAAAAATAGCGTATAACAAGTCATTAAAGCAGGAAAATTTACAGTTGGCTGTTTTCACTGCGTTCAACATTTTAGCCAACTATAAATTTCCTCTTAATGAGGCGTTATATACCTATGAGGTTTTGTGAAATATCTAGCGACAGTTTTTATATCTAGCCTCCTTTTTGGACTTATTGGTCTCATTTATGGTTTAGTGACACAAAACCATTCTTGGATCTTGTTGCCTATGGCTGGTTCTATTTACGGATTCGTATTCGGTTGTGTTTTCAGTTATTTCCTTTTCTTTTTTAAAGAGGGGTTAAGTCTATCATTTGCGCTAATTGTTGGAGTCTTCTCTTCAGCCGTACCATCGACTATTTTGTACTACTTATTATCAATTGAACTTTATTATTTAGTTGCATTTACATTGATTACTGGTAGTGTCTTTGGATTGCTTTTTCCTTATGTTTACAATAGCTTTTGGAAATATAAATAGGTATATAACAAGCCATTCAAGCAGGACTTTTAACAGTTGGTTAGGTTCCGCTTCGCTTCACATTATAACCAACAATTAAAAGCCTCTTAATGGGGCGTTAGGCTTATAAAGAGGTTATATGTTCATTTCAAGGTTTAGTTTATCAATAGCATTTTTATTTTTACTGGTTCCAACATCATTATTAGCTAAAGAAAAGCTAAAAATTGGTGTGACTTGGGATTACACGGCCAGTGGTTTTTTTAGTCCCGAAGTAGTTGAGTTGATTGCTAACAAAGTTATTGTTAATTCTCCTGCTGCTAAAGCGGGATTAGAGGTAGGACACAAGGTTATATCTATTGAGGGTTGCGAAATACCGGGTTGTTCAGCTTCGATCGCAAAAGACTTCTTAAAAATGCCCATTGGGTCTGTATTGCATCTAGTAGTTGAAACGTCTAATGGCAATACAAAAGAAATAAATATCGAGGTAGGTAAAGCCTAACAAGAACTTCAAACGGAACAAAAACAGTTGGTTAGGTTCCGCTTCGCTTCACATTTTAACCAACTATTTTTGTCCGCTTAAGTGGGCGTTATATGTCGCCACTGTTCAAGTAATTATGTTTTGTAACTTGGGCATATAAATTAATGGTTTGTACTTGTTTCCGTTATTTTTTGTGGTAACTTTAGTGGCATAAAATCAGTTTGTATTTTTGGTTACACAGTTTTCGCCTAAATGGATTTAGTGCATATCGCTCAATTACCTTTAGGTTTTATAAAGTTTGTTTAGGTTTTTGCTTAACTGGTTTTTTAGTAAACGGCTCAAATTCACGGTTAGCAGCAAAGTGGCGAAAGGTTTTTTAAATCTACTCATTCCACGCTTTAACCTTTTATTGTTCTTGGTAACTTAAGTGTTTGCCATGTAAGCCACATATAACAAGCTATTCAAGACGGACGCTAAACAGTTGGCTAGCTTCGTTCCTCGCCATTTTAGCCAACAATTTCGCGCCGCTTAATAGGGCGTTAGGTGTAATCGCCACTTCGTTTTATTGTTTAAAGCATTTGCCAATTTAAGTAGGCGTTTGTACTTTCTAAATATGGTTTTGGAGTGTTTCGCCAAGCTCTACGTCATTTACGCCAATAT
>NZ_JACGVP010000016.1:0-115505 GCF_014077275.1 Colwellia sp. BRX8-7
GAGGGAACTGACGACCTGCTTTTTATACTTAAGCGTAAGTTGGTTGCGGGAGCCAGATTTGAACTGACGACCTTCGGGTTATGAGCCCGACGAGCTACCAGACTGCTCCATCCCGCGTCCGAATGGTTTAAGTATTCCCATTAAAGGTACACATAAACAAGCCATAACTGTTTTAATTCTTGTTATTAACGAATGCATTTCAAAAGCCTCAGCCCTTGAAAGCGATGCGTATCTTAAGGATAGTTACATCACATTGCAAGGCGTTTCTTTAACATTTTTACATCTATTAAAAAAAGGCAGTTAATTGCCCTAATTGTAGTCTAAATGGTGGTTTTGTGACCTTTAAGGTCTGTTGATACGGTTATTAAAAATATTTTAAAATATATATCAGTGAATATTGGTGTTTTATGCACGTCTCTATATAAGTAGTTAGCGTCTTTGTTTATAATTGCGGGCATAAATCGGTCTGGAAAACACTCATGCAGCAATTTTTAGCATTAACATCTCCTGGTATAGAAATTTTATTAGCTCAAGAGCTAAAAGATTTAAAAGCATCACAAGTCGTGCAAAAGCCTGAAGGCGTATATTTTACGGCAACAATTGAAGAGGCCTATAAAATCTGTCTCTATTGTCGCTTATCAACGCGAATTTTATTAAAACTTGCTGAAGGTGATGCTGAAAATAAAGATAAACTTTTTGCAACCGCGCAAAGTGTTAATTGGTCTGAACAATTTTTGAGCAACCATACCTTTGCTATCGACTTTGTCGGGTCAAGTGATGAAATCAGAAATACCCAGTTTGGTGCACTTACCATAAAAGATGCGCTAGTTGATCATTTTCGTGATCAAGGTATGGATAGACCTTCTGTTGACAAAAGTACGCCAGACATCAGTTTTCAAGCGCGTTTGTTAAGAGAAAAGGTTGTTATTTATCTTGATTTCTCTGGTCGTAGTTTATTTAAGCGTGGCTATCGCGAGCACTCGGGTGCTGCGCCATTAAAAGAGCATCTAGCGGCGGCTATTATTACTCGTTCGGGCTGGTTAGATGATACCACTAAACCGCTTGTTGATCCTATGTGTGGCTCTGGCACGATTTTAATTGAAGCTATAATGATGGCCGCAGGTTACGCGCCGGGTATCGACAGAGTAAAATGGGGATTTGATTGTTGGCTTGGTCATCAATTATACCCGTGGCAAGCACAATTAACTCAAGCTAAACAAAAATCACATCTTGGTCTTGAAGAATTAAAAGCGAAAGTTTTTGGTATTGATATTGATAGCCGAGTAATAAATACCGCACAAGTAAATGCTCGTAATGCCGGTGTACAAAAGTTTATTGAATTTTCATGTAAAGATATCAATAATTTAAATAATGGTTTTGGCCACAATGGTACTTTTTTACTTAACCCTCCTTATGGGGAGCGTATTGGTGAATTACCAGAACTTGTTGAAAATTTTGTTTTATTAGGTCGAAAACTAAAAGCACAATTTGTGGACTGGCGTATTGCTATTTTAACAGCGAATGTTGAATTGCTTTCGATGATGAAGCTAGCAAGCCACAAACGCTATAAATTTAAGAATGGTCCATTAGATTGTCAACTTGCTCTTTATAACGTCGATGAAAAACAAGCTTCAGGGCAAAACAATGATGCAGAATTCGAAGATAAAGATTCGGATTTTGGTAATCGCTTATTAAAAAATAAGAAAAATTTAAAAAGCTGGCTGAAAAAAGAAAATATTGAATGTTATCGTTTATACGATGCAGATATTCCAGAATATAATGTCGCGGTTGATGTTTATGGTGAGTATTTGGTTATTCAAGAGTATTCAGCACCTAAAATTATCGAAGAAAGTAAAGTAGCAAAACGTTTGCAAGAAGTTATCTATTTTGCTCCTAAGGTACTAGGTGTTCCTACCGATAAGGTGATATTAAAAACCCGTGCCAAGCAAAAGGGCAGTGACCAATATCAACGTGTTGATCAAAGTAAACAGTCGATGATTATCAACGAGCATGGTGCAAAATTAAAAATTAATTTATGGGACTACCTTGATACAGGCTTATTTTTAGATCACCGTAAAACTAGGCAAATTGTTGCACAGAAAGCTAAAAACAAATCATTGCTTAATTTATTTGCGTATACCGGTTCTGTTTCATTGCAAGCCGCACTGCATGGCGCAACAAGTATTACTACTGTTGATATGTCGAATACTTACTTGAACTGGGCACAAGAAAACTTTGCCTTGAATAAATTGTCAGGTCATAAATATCAATTTGTACAAGCCGATTGTTTAACTTGGTTAAAAGAACATAGGGGCACTTACGATGTTGTTTTCGTTGATCCGCCAACGTTCTCAAATTCTAAGCGTATGGAAGACAGCTTTGATGTGCAAAGCGATCACGTGGCGTTAATTACTGATGCAATGAAATGTGTTGCTGAAAACGGTGAGCTTATTTTCACGAATAATAAACGAAACTTCAAAATGGACTTTGACGCTGTTGTTGCTTTAAATTTTGAGGTGAAGTCAATTTCAGAGTTAACCCGCGATAAAGATTTTCAGCGTAATAAGCACATCCATAACAGTTGGTTAATTACCCGTAAAAAAGTTACGGCTTAATGAGTGTTTTATTTCACTTATATAGTAGTGCCGGTTGCCACCTTTGTGAGCAAGCTGCAGAGTTAATTGTTGATATAATACCCGATCACCAAATTAAGGTGGTTGATATTATTGATGATGACACCAGTAATGAAAATAATTTAGTAAATTTATACGGTGTTCATATTCCCGTATTAGAGCGCTTGAGTGATAACACATTATTATTCTGGCCTTTCGAACAATCACAAGTAGTAGAGTTGATATAAACCATGGAATTAATCCGAATAGCTCAAGGCGAATTAGCCTTCGGTGAAGACAGTATTTTAGATAAGACAGACTTAACGGTAAAAACGGGCGAACGCGTCTGTTTAGTTGGTAAAAATGGCGCAGGTAAGTCTTCATTAATGAAAGTGTTGATGGGTAAACAGAACCTAGACGATGGTCAAATTTTGATGTCGAGCAACATTAAGTTAGCGATGTTAGAGCAAGATCCACCTGAGTCATCTGAAATGAGCGTTTTTGATTATGTTGCTCAAGGTGTTGCTGAAAATGCAGAATTGATTAAGCAATATCACCATATAATTCATATTATTGGTGAAGACCCTTCAGAGAAGAATCTTAATAAATTATCGAACGTTCAACAACAACTTGACCAAGCCAATGCTTGGCAAGATGAACAACGTATCGATAAAGTATTAACCACGCTAGCGTTAGAAGCAGACAAAATGATTTGCGATCTCTCTGGTGGTTGGTTACGTAAACTGGCATTAGCGAAAGCATTAGTCAGCGAGCCTGATGTGTTATTACTTGATGAGCCTACTAACCATTTAGATATTAGTAGTGTGTTGTGGTTAGAGCAATTTCTAAAAGACTTTAAAGGCACTATCATATTTATTAGTCATGATAGAGCATTTATTCGTGGTTTAGCGACCCGTATTTTAGACTTAGACCGTGGTCAGCTTGTTAGCTATCCTGGTAACTATGATCTTTATATCGAACAAAAAGCTCATGACTTAGAAGTTGAGTCCACACAAAATGCGCTTTTTGATAAGCGTCTAGCTGAAGAAGAAGTATGGATAAGACAAGGGGTTAAGGCTCGCAGAACTCGTAACGAAGGCAGAGTTCGTTCACTTGAAAAGTTACGAGTCGAGCGCCAAGAACGACGTGAAGTTAAGAAGCAGGGCGATATTAATATATCAACCGGTGATCGCTCAGGTAAGTTAGTCTTTGAGTGTGAAAACTTGCATATGGCGTTTGGTGATAAAACCATTTTTAATGGTTTAGATTTACTTATAACGCGTGGCGACCGTTTAGCCCTTATTGGTGCCAACGGCACGGGTAAGTCAACGTTAATCAAATTAATCATGGAACAACAACAACCCACCTCAGGAAAAATGCGTGTTGGTGTTAATTTAGATGTGGCTTATTTTGATCAACATCGCGATGCTTTAGACTTGAGTATGACCGTTCAGGACACCGTTGCCGAAGGTAAGCAAGAAGTCACTGTTAATGGTGTAACACGCCATGTATTAGGATATTTGCAAGATTTCTTATTCAGTCCTAAACGTGCTAGAACTCCTGTACGTGCGCTTTCAGGTGGTGAAAAAAATCGCTTGTTATTAGCTCGTCTATTTTTAAGACCCAGCAACTTACTTATTCTCGATGAACCAACTAACGATCTAGATATAGAAACTTTAGAATTATTAGAAGAAGTCGTTGCAAATTATGCAGGAACCGTTATTTTAGTAAGCCATGATCGCGATTTTGTTAATAATTGTGTAAATAGTTGTCTTTACTTTGATGGCAGTGGTGAAATAACAAATATTGTTGGCGGTTATGATGATGTTGATAGTTATTTAGCATACAAAGCTGAACAGCGTAAGCAGTTAGCTGAAGGTATAAAAGCCCCTGTTAATTCAGTGAGTGAGAGTAAATCTGCAGTTAATGTGCCTACTAAAAAAAAATTATCGTTCAAAGATAATCGTGAATTAGAAGCGCTACCTGGACAGGTCGATGAACTTGAAGCATTAATAAATTCATTGCAAGAACAAGTCAACGACGCTAACTTTTTTGCTCAAGATAGTGATAAAACAAAAAATATATTGAACCAGCTTGAAGAAAGTGAGTCAAAACTCGAAATCGCTTTCGCAAGATGGCAAGAGCTAGATGAATTATAACAAGAAATGAGAGTTAAGTAGTATATGAACAAATTTGTAAAATCTGTATTAGTTTTAGGAATTAGCAGTGCGTTAAGTTTATCAATGGCACAGGCAGCTAAATATGAAGTTATCGATAAAGGTGGCATTGATATAGTTAAATATAGTTATGCTCAGCAAGAAAACAACCAAAATCAAATGGCTATTTCTGGCTCAGATATTTATAATTTTCCCGTTCAATTTCAGTACTTTGATACTAATGATTTTGATAGTATTGTTAGATTTGCCAATTTACAATATGAAGATGTTGATGGCTTAGTCGATATTGAAAACGAAAACGACTTAAGGTTAGGCAATCCAACGGCTAATGATTTAGCTTGGGCTGTGCTGTATTTGACTAGTCAAAACAGCAGTAGCTCAGCTAGGTTTTATCAAAAAATTGGTAATATCTTGGCTATGCGTAACTTAACAGGTAAAGCGGGTGATACTGAAAGCTTTGCTGTATTTGACCAATATTTCCCAGATACCACAACATTGACGCGTTCAACGGTTGATTATGTAAACGGTATTACTAATGATGGCTGGATTTATGGTAACGGCTCAGCTCCATATACTGCATTGCCATTTACGGGCACTGATAATAACCCTGTTGTCTATTGGGTTCGTGATTTTACCTCAAGAGCCTTTTATTCTCCTGATGCAGGCAATACCATTATTGAGTTAAAGCCACCGACTGAAGGTGACGATGTTGCCGAGAATCTTCGCTTAGGCGGTGATTCTGCTATTTTAGACATGAGTGAATCTTTATTTGCTGTAGGTTATGCCAGTACGAGTATCGATCAAGAAGCGCTTGATTTTATTTTTGATGAAACGGGTGGCTGTGCAGACCCTGCTATTTTAGCAAATGCTCCGTTCGAAATTTGTATTCAAAATGCTGTGTCGAGTATGTATAACACTGAAGCAATAAAGTGGACGCTAAGTTTGGAAGGGGTAACAAAGACTGAGACTTTAGGACATTTAGTTACGCCAAATGTTGATGATACAAGAGAATTCCTTAACTACGCACAGGCTATTAATAATGATGGCGTTGCTGTTGGTTTTGCTCATGGTTGGGTGGATGAGAACGAAACCGAACCAAGCAGAAACGAACGTCGAAATTTATATGCGGTAGTTTATAAAAATGGGCAAGTGAAAGACTTCACAGATGATCATAGTAAGTTTTTTGATTCACGTACTTACGGTATTAATAATGCTGGTATTGCTATCGGCCACACTAAAACGGTGGTAAATGGTAATACGCGTACAAAATTCTTTCATGTAGATACCAATGATTTTGATAGTGGTATGCAAATGATAATGCCTGATGACTTTTTCAAGGGCTCATCAAGTACTGCACGTGCTATTAACGAAAATGGTATTATTGTTGGTGAAGGTGAAGTTGAAACACATAACGATCAGCAGTCTCCTCGTCGTAGACATGCTTTTATGTATGAGATTGCCAGTAAGACCTTTACCGATCTCAATGACTTTTTAACTTGTGACTCACAGTACACAATTATCGAAGCGCGAGACATTAACGATAAAAATGAAATATCTGCTTCAGCACTTGTTAAAGCACCTCGCCGTGACGCAAAAGGTGAATTGATGTTTGATTTAGATACTGGCGAGCAGCTTGTAGAAGATGTTGTTCGTGCTGTCACATTGAGACCGTTAGCGGGTGAGATAGATGACTGTTCAGCGGTAGAGAAAAAAATAGAAAGAGAAGGCGCTGGTTTAGGCTTTATCAGTTTATTCGCTCTATTAACCTTTGGCTTCACTCGACGAGTGTTGAAAAAAAGCTAACGATGAGTTTTTAACTATATGATTAGGTCTAGGTTGATTTTTAACCTAGACCTTTTTTATGCGACATTGTTATTTATTTCATTTACCTCAAGCAAAAATTATTCAAATGCATATTTCTGAAAAAGAAAGAGACGCGGTTTATAAAACTATCTTTTCACGTCGAGATGTTAGAAGCGATTTTATTAACAAATCAATCCCAGAAGATGTTTTAAAGCGAGTATTAACCGCCGCTCATCATGCTCCCAGTGTTGGTTTCATGCAACCGTGGGACTTTATTGTTATTAATGATAAAGAAACAAAACAAAAAATTAAGCATGGATTTGAGCAAGCAAATTCGGTCTCTGAAAAAATGTTTACAGATGATAAACAACAAAGCTATCAAAAGTTAAAACTTGAAGGGATATTAGAAGCGCCGATAGGAATATGTGTCACATGTGATAGAGAAAGAAATGGTCCAGTTGTCTTATGAAAAACGATCAAAGCTGAAATGGATTTATACAGTGCAGTTTGCGCTGTACAAAACTTATGGCTTGCCGCAAGAGCAGAAAATTTAGGCGTTGGCTGGGTAAGTATTATCGAAGACGACATGCTTAGAGATGCTTTGAATATTCCCACAAAAATTGAAATCATTGCTTATTTATGCGTTGGTTATGTCACACATTTCAAAGACAAACCTGAATTAGAAAGTGCAGGGTGGTTGCCGAGACGTTCAGTTGATAACGCGATACACTATAATAAGTGGACACCAGAAGTAAACTAACAGACACAACGGAGCATATCATGGCAGAAGAAACTATTTTTTCAAAAATAATCAGACAAGAAATACCAACACCTTTACTCTATCAAGATGAACTCGTGACAGCATTTAGAGACATAACACCACAAGCGAGTACCCATGTTCTTATTATTCCGAATAAATTAATTCCGACGGTTAATGATGTCACTGACGATGACGAGCTCACTCTAGGGCGAATGATCACTGTCGCTAAAAAAATAGCCAAAGAAGAGGGCATTGCTGAAAATGGCTACCGCCTTATTATTAATTGTAATGATCATGGCGGCCAAGAGGTTTATCACATCCATATGCACTTAGTCGGCGGGCAACGTTTAGGTAAAATGATAGCGCTTTAAAGCCTAGTTATTTTTATTGAATACAAATGAGTTGAGTCGCTGAAATGCTACGGTCAATGGTAATGCGTGAATGGCAAAGCTACTTCATAATTATTATAAGATTTTTTATTGGTTATACTGCGTGAATTGGAAAGAATTATTAGAAAATAAGAACCGACTTTTTTGGTTAGTGCATAGCACAAGTTGGTTTGGATTTGCTTTAGTGCATTATTTAGGATCATTATTACATGATCCTCGTGATATTTTTGTCGTGATAATTTTTCTCAATGCTTATGCAGGTTGGCTGTTCACTGTGCCTCTGCGCTACCTATATCGTAGAGTTTGGAATTTTAGTCCCGCAAAAATAGCCGTTGTGGTCATAGTCGCCTCTTATTTGGTTGGCGTACTTTGGCAAGTTGTTAAAAACATTAACCATTGGGAAATATACAAGCACGGTTATCGCCCTGATTTTTGGCTGTACTATACCACTAACAGTGTTTATTCATTTTTTATTATTTTGAGCTGGAGTGGTTTATACTTTGGTACAAAATATTATCAAATGCTGCAAAAAGAAAAACAAAATGTTTTAGAGGCTAACAGCGTCGCTCACCAGGCTCAGCTTAAAATGCTGCGTTATCAGCTCAATCCTCATTTTTTGTTTAATACTCTTAATGCAATCTCTACCCTTATTTTGGTTAATGAAAATAAAATAGCCAATGGTATGGTGACTAAATTAAGTGAATTTCTTCGTTATTCTCTTGATAAAGATCCGATGAAAAAAGTCACCTTAAATAGTGAATTGCATGCACTAAAACTTTACCTAGATATAGAAAAAGTTAGATTCGAAGACCGATTATGTGTAGAGTTTATCGCAGCGGATGATTGTAAAAATGCCTTAGTACCCAGTATGATATTACAACCTATTGCTGAAAACTCTATTAAGTATGCTATTGCTTCTCAAGAGAGTGGCGGTACCATTAAAGTTACGGTGACCCGCTTTGCCAATGACTTATTATTAGAACTTGCTGATGATGGTCCTGGCGCTGAAATTAAAAATGGTAATCTTTATCGTGAGAATGGTGTTGGCCTCGCAAATAGCCGAGAAAGATTAGCTGCATTGTACGGTAGTGATTTTTCTTTAGTTGTTGCCAATAATACGCCAAAAGGTGTTAAAGTGAGCATTAGAATGCCCTATGAACTAGAGATAAATACATGACAAAGCTTCTGTCAACAATCATAGTTGATGATGAACCTTTAGCAAGGAAAGGCCTTGCCGTAAGATTAGCGGATCATAAAGACGTTGATATTATTGCGCAATGCCATAATGGTCGTGAAGCACTTGAAGCCGTGCGAGCCTATGAACCTGATTTAATGTTTCTTGATATTCAAATGCCAGGCCTCAATGGTTTTGAAGTCGTGCAAGCTATTATTGAAAGAGGATTAAAGCTACCCATTGTTATTTTTGTCACCGCCTTTGATCAATATGCCTTACAAGCCTTTGAAGTTCACGCACAAGACTACCTGTTAAAGCCTGCTGATGAAACTCGCTTAGCCGAATCTATGGACAAGGTTAGGCAGAGCTTGATCAGCTCAGAAAATGCTGCTCATAAGTCTAAACTTATTCAGTTAGTCAGTGATGTTACCGGTAATGATTGTGACAAAATTTTAGCTGAGCTCGCAAATAATCAACCGGTAAGTTTATCTTCTTACTCTGATATCTTGGCTATAAAAGATGCAGGAGAAGTGAGTAGAGTCCCAGTTAAAGACATTTTATGGATTGACGCTGCGGGAGACTATATGTGTGTTCATACCCATAGTGCTACACATATATTACGTAAAACCATGAAGCAGCTTGAAGAAATATTAGACCCAAAGCAATTTGTGCGCAGTCATCGCTCAACCATAGTTAATAAAAATTATGTTGATAAGTTTTGTAGCCAACTTAATGGCGAATATTACTTAGTGATGAGTAATGGCAAAGAATTAAAAGTGAGTCGAAGTTACAAAGAAAAAGTTAAACAAGCTGTTGGTATCTAAAGCGTAAAAATTAGTAGTTTCAATTGAATTACTTGCTTAACGCCTCTGTTATTAAACAGCGCAGGTTTTTTTAATCCACCTTTTCATTGAACGCTATTCCTTAAGCAGCCTTGTTTTTAATGGCTTTAGTCTTTTTGGTTAACTTTATTATTGTTACTTCACTTGGCATAGTTATTCTTCAAATGTTAGAGGATAAAATTTTAAAATCCCTTTATTGATCTTAGACTTTAGTGCAGTTTCCTTATAGATTTTTTTACTCAACAGGTAATTAAAGTTCAACTGGGGTAAATAACAGTTGGCTTTTATGGTTTTATCGCTTACTTTAAATATCAGTTACTTGCCTATTTATCGGGCGCGCTATATATATCAATTAATGGAGATTACTATGTCTACACCAGTACGAGCATCTGACACACCTTTTGCAGTCGACGTTGAAGAAGGTAAAAAATATTCTTGGTGTTCTTGTGGGGAAAGCCAAAAACAACCCTTTTGTGATGGCTCTCATAAAGGCTCAGAATTCTCACCAGTAAGATATACCGCAACAGAGTCAAAAAAAGCATTTTTTTGTGGCTGTAAACAAACGGCATCTCAGCCGATGTGTGATGGTAGCCATAAAAAATCCTAAACTAAAATTTTTATCTGCGACTAGGCAAAGACAAACGCTGTTTTGTTTGACCCTAGTTTTATCAGTATCGTCGACAAACCAATTAACAAAGATATTAACCATTCCCTTCCTTATAATAATGTCTTGGTCAATGGCCATGCAAATTGCCACCCCCTCTTAGATTATAATATTTTGCTTATAACTTGCTTGGGTTACATTAGCCTGATGCAGGTGTTTTAATTTTTTATCTAGTATATCCATCGCTTCTTTTTCGTGTATATAGCCGGAGTCGATTAACATGGGTAATCGACCCGAGTGATCAAGGTGTGCATGAGTGTTCACCACAGCATCTAACTCACTAACATCAAAAGGGAAGGGGTCATGGTTATGTTTTTCATGGTGATGAGAACCTTGAAACATACCATATTCAATCAGTATATTTTTGTTATTACCCTGTACCAAATAGCAAGAGCCAGTGACTTCTCTAGTGGCTCCAAAAAATTTAATGTTCATGTTAACTCCCATACCTTTTAATGTGGATAATATTGATATCTGGTTTGTTGATAAGGTTTTAATGAATAGTTAGGTTGTAAAAAGGATACTAAATCAATGAGTTCAGTCACAGTCATTACATCATTAAAGACTTTCATCTTTGATTCACCCTGAGGTGTTCTAAACTGTGGTGAATGTAAATTTGAAAATTTATGGGATGGATTAATAATAGAGGTAACCAATTCAGCATAAGTGACTATTTTAGTTTTTTTACCACCCAGGGAAATTGAAAGGGTTTGCTGCTTTGCAATACTATCATCCTTAACACCATCGAGTGTGTGGCAGGCTAAACATTGATATTTTAAGAAAGCTATTTTACCTGCTTCAATATTCCCTGTAGGCAGACTAAATCCTCTTGGCGAGTCAATTCCGTTATCACAACTGAACAGTGTTAATGACATAACGACAAGTAAACTCAATAGAAAGTATTTCATTATTATTCCTTAATCATTTTTAGGTTGAATTATTAGCCAGCTAATTAACACTCTGCGCTAAATGAAGATAATAGGGAATCAATTCTTGCCCATTAATAATGACAAATTAAATAAAAATTTCTAATCATATCAAGGGTCATTCATTAAATAGCAGAATAAATTAAACAGATACCTAAGCAAAGGTAGAGGTAGTAGCTTCTACTAATCGATTGATTTTTAGTCTAGTTACTGTTGATAAAGAGCGCTAGTTTATCTGAATCAAGGTTGATACAGATCAATCAGCTTGTCGTTAGTTAAGATCTCATTGATAAGCAGAGAGTAAATTTTGACGTTGTTTATTATAGCTTAAGCAATGCAATTTATGACTTTAGATCACTTCATTAAACAATGTGTGGCAACGCACAGACACTTTGTGGATATCAATTTATGATGACTTATGGATAAACATGCACTTTATCGATAGGGGAATTATTAAAATTTTCCCATCTTTTTTTAATGACTAAAATATGCAATTATTTTAATCAAATACTGCAGCTCATTGCCTATTAACATTATAAGGTTTTTAGTCAGTGTGGCTGCACACAGGAGCAAAAAATGAAACGTATTTATTTTCTAGCCCCCGATGTTAAGGTTACATGTGAATTGGTAAACTTGTTTCGTGCTGATGGCATTAACGACAGTCAAATGCATCTAATAGCAAACGATAAAATCGATTTAAGCGAACTCCCCAAAGCGGATGCATTGGATGATTCCGACTTGTACCCAGCGATCAAACGGGGTGTTATTGCTGGTGGAACTACTGGATTATTGGCAGGTCTGGCGGTTATAACCCTTCCGGCTACGGGTTTAGCCCTTGGTGGTGCCGCTATTTTAGGTTTTACCGTTGCGGGTGCGAGTTTTGGTGCTTGGGTCTCTGGTATGGTAGGAGCTGGTTTAAGTGATCAGGAGAAGGTTGCATGCGAAACTGCAATTAGTAATGGCGAAGTGCTGATGATGTTGGATGTTCCAGCTGATCACCAGATTGAGGTATATCACAATAAAGTAGCCAGTGTTTGTCCGCTGGTTGAGATTCGTCAAACAGAAATTACTGTCCCACCGCTTTAGCCCTCCTTTTAAAATAGAGACCTTATCTGCACAAGTGCGTCAGTAATCATCTCATACTGGCCACATCAACGATTAGCGTAAGCACTTATAAAAAATCACCATTTGAATTTCCTCAGATTCAATGGAAAGTTATCTAATAAATTCAGCCTGTGAAAACGTTATTTCGACACTCAACTTCAATCAAAATTAAATATTTGTGATGATGCTCTATCTATCACAGGCTGTATTAACTGAAATAATTTATGACGACTACGTGTGGTATCGAACAGAAAACTAATATTATTTATCGTAGAATTTTCTGATGATCCTGAGTAGGAAATTACAAAGTGTGTCTATCCAAAAACAAATAATATAATACGATTTATTTAATTAAAGTTATATTTTACAGTTTGATAGGATGGGGCAGTCATTAATTATAAAGTTAAAACCTATTTTTCGAAGGTTAGTTAATAAAGAGAGGAGCCTATGACGCCAGATAATAACAACGCTAAAAAGCCCAAAGCAGAGCTACCTGATCTAAGCAAAGTAGTCGGTAAATTTTTTCAAAAGTATCAAGAATTATTGCCAACGAGTAGTGGCAAAAAACCTGGATGGATTATCCTTGCAGTTATATTGCTTACTGGTGGTATTTATACCGCGGTATACACAGTTCCTAGCGATTCTGTAGCCGTTGTACTGAGATTTGGTAAGTTTGAAGCTATTTTCCCCGCAGGTTTACATTTCAAATTACCTTTAGGTATAGAGCAAGTGAACATAGTGCCAACAAAGCGGCAGTTGAAGCAAGAGTTTGGCTTTTCAACGCCTGGTGCTAAAGACCCTGACCAAAATATCTCCATAAACAACTCGTTCAATGATTCTTTAAACAATATAGGCCGTAGTGCTCGTGAGCGTGACTTAGCCGTAGCAAGTAATCAAGTGGGTGAAACGCAAATGGTGACGGGGGATTTGAATACTGCACTGGTGGAATGGGTTATTCAGTATCGAATTGCTGATCCCAAAAATTACTTATTTGAAGTACGTGATCCAGCAGGTACGTTACGCTATGTTTCTGAATCAGTGATGCGTGAAGTGGTAGGTGATAGAACCGTTGACGAAGTGATCACTATTGGCCGCCAAGAAATTGAAGTTGAAGCACTTAAAAAAATGCAGGCTTTGGCAACTAAATATGTAATGGGCATTAGTATCGACCAAGTTCAATTAAAGAATATTAATCCGCCAAAGCCCGTTCAAGCGTCATTTAATGAGGTAAATCAGGCTCAACAAGAAAAGGAAAAGCTGATTAATGAAGCGCGCCGAGATTACAATCGTATTATCCCATTGGCAGAAGGCGAGCGAGATCAACGTATTCGTGAAGCAGATGGCTATAGAATAAAACGAATTAATGAAGCAGAAGGTGATGTATTACGTTTTAATGCACTATATGACCAGTTTAAATTGGCGCCAGAGGTCACGCGCAGACGCATTTACGTGGAGACCATGCAAAAAGTAATGCCAACCATAAGCAACAAAATTATCATCGATAGTGGCACAGTAGATGTTTTGCCTTTGCTGAATTTAACATCTATTGAAGGGAGAAAACCATGAAACGTTATTTAAGCTTATTCACGAGTATTTTGCTATTCGTTATTATTACCTTACTTTATGGCGCCTTTTATACCGTAAATGAAGTCGAACAAGTCATTATTACCCAATTTGGTCGTCCCGTGGGGGAGCCGGTTGTTGATGCTGGTATTAAGTTTAAATTACCTTATATTCAGCAGGTTAATTCGATTGATAAACGTGTGTTGGAATGGGAAGGTACACCTTCAGATATGCCGACAAAGGACAAGTTATATATTTCTGTTAGCTTATATGCACGCTGGCAGATAACCGACCCATTGCCGTATTTTTTACGTCTGGGTGATGAACGCAGTGCGCAATCGAGATTAGATGATATTTTTGGTAGTGAGACACGAAATGCGGTAGCAACACATAAGCTAATTGAAATTATTCGGACCACGAAAGGCCGTCAACCTCTGCGTGACCCATTGTTAACTGATGCAGAAAAAGCATTAGATATGGGCAGTTTAGTGCCTATCCATAAAGGTAGGAAACTTGTCGAACAAGACATATTTAACGCCGCGGCAGAAAAGGTTAAGGTGTTTGGTATTGAACTATTAGATATTCGTTTTAAGCGCATTAATTATAATGAAAGTGTACGACCTAAAATTTATGAGCGGATGATCAGTGAACGTCGCCAAATTGCCGAAAGGTTCTTATCTGAAGGCAAAGGTGAGGCAGCTAGAATATTAGGCAACCGCGAACGTGATTTAAATAAAATTCAATCAGAAGCTTATCGTCAAGTTGTAGAAATTCGCGGTAAAGCCGATGCTAAAGCCGCTGGAATTTATTCTACCGCACATAGCCAAAGCCAAGAATCTATTGAATTTTATGCTTTTACACGAACCTTGCAAGCCTATGAGCTTGCTATTGGCGAAGATACGACATTAGTACTGTCGACTAACAGTGACTTATTTAAATATTTACACAATGCCAACCCCCCAAAAAATATCATCGAAAAGTAAGCGCTACATTGATATTTTAAATAGCATCAATACGAATAAGTCTACATATAAAAACTGCTTTACTGGTACTCCTAATTTGCATCGTTAGATGCTAGGAGTAGCGGTGACTATCATAAAGAATAATTAACGGAGTGTTATCATGGGATCTCATCATACGAATCAAAATAAACACGCTACCGTGAACTTCTCTGCTTTGAAAACCGCAATAGGAAATGGCGAAGCGTTATTAATAAAAAACTTACTAGCAAATCAATCCATGCAAGATCTTGAAAAAAAATACCTCATTAATTTAGCCTATATAAACAACAACCCCAGTATTATAGAACTACTCGAAGGTATTCCTGTTAAGGAATAGTCCATTAGTATCGTTAATATTGACTAGGGTTCAGGCATTTACATTTAAAATCTACAGTTGAATGTTAACCTCTACAACAATGAATAATAAACAGTTCAACAATATGACCTGTTTATACATTATGCTAAAAAATTTACCCTTCAAAATTAATTAAGAAGGGTAACAACATTAGTCTGTCGACGCTAAATTTCGTAGCACATAATGTAATATGCCACCATGTTGGTAGTATTTGAATTCGTTGGGTGTATCAATACGAATTTTTACTTCAAAGGAACGTTCATTACCCTCTTCATTTTTAACAGATACTGTCACCGTTTTCTGCCCAATACTCACGGCAGGAATACTGAATTGCTCTTCACCTGTTAGCTTTAGTGACTCGGCATTATCATCTGGCATAAATTGCAGTGGTAATATCCCCATGCCGACTAAATTAGAGCGATGAATACGTTCGTAACTCTGTGCAATAACCGCTTTAACGCCTAATAAAGCTGGCCCTTTGGCGGCCCAATCACGAGAACTGCCCGTACCATACTCTTTTCCAGCTAAAACAATCGAAGCAATGTTTTGTTGTTGATATTGCATCGCCGCATCAAAAACACTCATTTTTTCACCTGATGGCATCAGTGTCGTCCAACAGCCCTCAGTGCCGGGTGCTAATAAATTACGTAAACGAACATTGGCAAAAGTACCGCGCATCATCACTTCATGATTACCGCGTCTAGAGCCATAAGAATTAAAGTCTTTGGGAGAGACGCCTTCACTTTTTAAATACTCAGCCGCGGGGCTATCTAGCGCAATCGAACCGGCAGGAGATATATGGTCAGTAGTGACACTATCACCCAGTTTTAATAAACATCGAGCATTTTTAATTGGCTTAATAGTTGGTATTTTTGCGCTAATATTATTAAAAAATGGTGGCAGTTTAACGTAGGTAGAAGCTGGCCAATCATATTTTTGGCTTTGTACTATATCCAGCGCTTGCCAGTCTTTATTACCGCTATAAACATCTTCATATCGGGAAATAAACATTGAACTGTCGATAACTTTTTCGATAACTTGTTTAATTTCCTGACTATCTGGCCAGATGTCATGTAAATAAACCGGTTTACCTGTAGGGTCATCACCTAGTGAACCCGTGGTAATATCTATCTTCATATTACCCGCTAAAGCATAAGCAACGACCAAAGGAGGAGAGGCTAAATAATTAGCTTGGACTTCTGGATGAATACGACCTTCAAAGTTACGATTACCCGATAAAACAGAGGTAACAGATAAATCGCCTTGATGAATAGCGTCGCTAATTTCGGTAGGTAAAGGGCCGGAGTTACCAATACAGGTAGTACATCCGTATCCGACTAACTGAAAACCAAGGGCATCTAAATCTTCATTTAAGCCAGATTTAAGCAGATAATCAGTGACCACTTGTGAACCAGGTGCAAAACTGGTTTTTACCCAAGGTTTAACCGTTAATCCTCGCAACCGGGCATTTCTGGCTAATAGTCCAGCGGCAATTAATACCGATGGATTTGAGGTATTAGTGCAACTGGTAATTGCCGCTATAACGACGGATCCGTGTTTTAATACAAAGTCTTCATCAGCATACTGACAGGGAACGCCTGAATCTTCATTACTAGCAGGTAATAGTACCGAAGGTTGTCCGCCTTCACTTTCAAAGCCACTTTCACTATCGCTCGAGACTGTTTGTTTTATACCGTGTTGTAAAGCTAACCAGTCACGATACGCCAGACCGGCACGGTCAAGTGAAATTCTGTCTTGAGGACGTTTAGGACCAGCAATAGAAGGCACTACTTCATCTAATTTTAATGATAATCGGCTATGATAAACAGCATGCTGTTGAGATTGCGTTCCCCACATATCCATCGTTTTTAAATAGGACTCTACGCGTTCAATGTGCTCACTGTCACGCCCGGTTAATTGCAGATAATCGGTAGTTTGATGATCGATGGGGAAAATTCCACACGTTGCCCCATATTCTGGCGCCATATTGGCTATGGTTGCTCGGTCGGCCAAGGTCAGCTCATTCACCCCAGTACCAAAGAACTCGACAAACTTACCTACCACACCTGCAGCACGTAATTGTTCGGTTACCGTTAAGACTAAGTCAGTCGCTGTAGTTCCTGCAGGTAATTTCCCCGTTAATTCAAAACCAACAATCTCAGGTATTAACATGGTCACGGGTTGTCCCAGCATCGCCGCTTCAGCTTCGATACCGCCGACTCCCCAACCTAACACACCTAAGCCATTAATCATGGTGGTATGTGAATCGGTGCCAACCAAGGTATCTGGGTAAAGTAAATTATTCTCGTCGGGCTTTTTGAATACTACGCGGGCTAAATATTCGAGATTTACCTGATGTACAATACCACGGCCCGGTGGTACCACTTTAAAATTATCAAAACTTTGCTGACCCCAGCGTAAAAACTGATAACGTTCACGATTACGTTGAAACTCAATTGCGGTGTTTTTTTCCATCGCATCAGCTTGACCAAACACATCGACCATAACTGAATGGTCAATGACCAATTCGACTGGATTTAATGGGTTTATTTTTTCGGCTTTTCCACCCATTTTTACTATCGCATCTCGCATAGCCGCTAAATCAACTACGGCGGGTACCCCAGTAAAGTCTTGCAAAATTACGCGAGCAGGTACAAAGGCAATTTCAGTATCCTGCCAGTTGTCTACATCCCAATTGGCTAAGGTTTCAATATCCCCTTGTTGGACAAAATCACTATCTGCATGTCGTAATAAGTTTTCTAAAAGGATTTTAGCGGCAAAAGGCAAACGTGAAAGGTCATACTTATCCGCTAAACCATCAAAACTGTGGTAGTGACAAATTTCACCATTAATTTCAAGTTGCTTTAAACGTTGTATAGAGTTGGCCATTGTCGTTATCTCCATTAAAAGTATTAATCTGATTGGTATACGCATTATGATAAACGTAGTAAATATACCCTAGCATACATAGACGAAAACATAATGTGGCAGCCAAAATAAAGGGCTGGTAACATGTATAGTTATATAACAATCAGTAGGGTTTTTATTATAAATGAGACTCGAGTCAAATAATTTATCATGATAGGTCGATTTGATAAGACAGGATAAATTAGTGATACGACCCTCGATAAAAACCTGTTATGGAAAGGTAAGTCTAGCTGCAACCGATAGATAATTAACGATATTATATTAATTACCGACTTAATTGATTGGCTCGTTCACAGCAGGTTCGTTACCATCATAATATTCAAAGCAATGTATTTATTGCTTAAATCAATGCTTATTGCTCTTTATAACGCACTGCCAATACATCACATTTTGCGCCGTGTAAAATGGCATTTGCGGTAGAGCCTAATAATAACCGTAAACCATGTACGCCATGGCTACCGGTTATAATTAAATCGACATTTTCGTGCTCTGCGAAAGCCAATATTTCTTCGCTAATATATCCAACCGATATAAACAAGTGTTGTTCGGTGATATTTAGCCTTTTAGCTAATGGTTGAAGTATCTCTTTGGCTTGTTCTTTTCGTTTTTCTGTATTACCAAAACTGCCAACTGGGTCTGGACTCGGAACAACACCGAGTGCTCCACCATAATTAGGTATCGGCTCTACCACATGAATAATACTAAGTTTAGCGTCGGTGAACTGTTGTAATTGCGCGACTTTATCTTCAATATAGCTTTTTGAGTCATGGAGTTCTGTGGCAAATAAAATATGTTTATACATAACGTTTTCCTCTATTAAATGATAAGGGTTTTATTGGTGGCTGGCAAAGCATTAACTTGTTGTTTTACCTGTTTTAAAGGGTGCTACTTCTTTTACTGAAGTAAAACTTTTATGGTCTTGTCCATTCCATTAATGAATAAAATTTTATAACGCTAAGCTCTAAATACTACCTTGTACTTTACGTAAAGATATATCTGTACGCTGTCACACATAACCTAATAATTATCGTACTATTTTTTATGCGAAAGCCACTAGAGCAGTAGGCTATTTCTTCGTTAGACTTTACAGTAGTGGAAAGTTTAAGTTTTTGTCTTTAAATGTTATTGTTGTTTGTTATGTTGTTATCTGAATGTAAGCGCATCTACTTTAGGTGGTCTAAATGTTGATTAGTGCGATATATACTTTAATTACCTAAAATAAAAATGATCATCTAAAAAGAGTGTTGTGTACGGTATCGAACCGAACAGCGAGATTGTTTTTGTTAAGGTAAAATATCTAGTAGCTTGATTTAATTCTTAAGAAGGGACGCCTCACGATGCAAAAAATAATCGACACCCAAATTTCCCCCTTACAAAATCACTTACTAGCTGTCTTGCCTGATGAAGTAAAAGAACGACTTTTTCCTTTTGTTGAATTAGTAAAATTAGAGTTAGGCGAGGTGATGTACGAAGCCGGTGATAAGCTCGCTAATGTATACTTTCCCGTTGACTCTATTGTTTCTTTATTATACGTAATGGAGAGTGGCGCTTCGGCAGAAATTTCTGTGGTCGGTAACGAAGGCGTTGTTGGTATTGCGTTGTTTATGGGCGGAGAAAGTACGTCTAGCCGAGCTGTGGTTCAAAGTGCAGGTTATGCTTATCGGCTTAAAGGAAAATGCTTAACCGAAGAATTCCATCGACATGGAAAATTGTTAGGTGTAATGCTTCGTTATACCCAATCCCTTATTACTCAAATGTCACAGACTGCAGTATGTAATCGCCACCATACGATTGATCAGCAATTATGCCGTTTTCTTTTACTGTCGCTTGACCGTTTACCCGATAATACCCTAGTGATGACTCAAGAACTTATTGGTAATATGTTAGGGGTTCGCCGAGAAGGTGTGACCGAAGCTGCGGGAAAACTGCAGAAGTTGGGTGTCATTGATTATCATCGCGGTCATATTACCGTATTAAATAGGCAGAAACTTGAAAGCTTAAGTTGTGAATGCTACGCGGTTGTAAAAAAAGAAACCGACCGATTGCTCCCTCATGAAAACGAAAAAGTTTACTATCAATCAAAAAACGTTATTAATCTTTAATCAAGGTTATTTGTTTCAATGAGTAATACTGTCTTTTATCTTTATAAATTGATGATTTTTATCAGTATTAAAGCTCAGTTTTTAATCAGCTTAGATATTTAGCTCAATATCAGCTATTGCGCTAAATAAGGCGGTCACGCCATTGACTTTTATCAAAAATTTTCCTGCAATATCCGCATCAAAACGTTAAGACTTTAGCGCTGGCATTGAAGAAAACCTCGTGACATTATAGACACCGCAATTGCTTAGTGAACTAATCATTTTAAATATGTAAGTTATAAAGTCATCATATAAGTGAGTAATGTTTGCCAGCGCACAGATCCTCTATTTTATATCGCTTACACTTGACTATTGCTGCTATAAATTAAATTTTAATTATTTAAGGCAATATCATTTTTCTGTATCAGAGAGCAAACATATGCGATCAAAAGAAAAGCAAGAAGTCACCAATGAGCTGTTAGATGGGCTACCAAGTAAACTCAGAAAAACTATTGTAGCGCAATGCGAGGAAGTCCATTTAACCTCCGGTGATATATTGCATGAGCGCGGGCAAGGCATTGACTACATATTTTATCCTTTAACAGGGTATATTTCACTGGTCACTACAGGTACGAGACACCCACCGCTTGAACTGTGTATTATCGGTAATGAAGGTATGTTGGGTATTTCCAATATCTCAGGAGTACAATCGGCACCTGATAGAGCTGTTGTTCAGGGGTCCGGAACAGCGCTGCGCTTATCTGTTAAGCAATTTCAGTATCAACTGAAAAACTTTCCATTACTGTTAAAAAGGTTGAATGATTACCTTTATATTTTGTTTGTGCAAGGTTCTCAATCATTAGTCTGCATGCGATTTCATCCCATAGTATCTCGTCTTGCTCGTTGGTTACTCATGACTGATGATAGGGCACATTCTACTCATTTAAACCTAACACATCAATTTCTTGCTGATATGCTTGGTGTTCGAAGAAGCGGGATAACAGTAGCCGCTTGCTTATTAAAAGATAAAAAGTTAATTAGCTATACACGAGGTACCATTCAGATACTTAATCGTAAGGGCTTAGAGCGGGAAGCTTGTGAGTGTTATCAGCTGATGAAAGGTAATTATACCAATAGGTTAAACTAGACCACTTTAGCTATTCGTTTGTTTTAAATAAGCATTAGTAAAGACCTTTATTATAACCTCAAACAGTATTTTACACTATTTTTAGTCTGTTAATCAGCGCTAAGACCACCTTAAAAACCCTCTGTTTCAACTTGCCAGCATTAGTTTTAAGCCGTTTAGGTAAAAGCCATTTTTTAGACAGTACGCTAACGTACAGAGCGACCTCCCTTGTCACCGTATAATATTTTTAGATTTAGCTTAATAAATCAAATATAACTGTTTTTATGTTAACTATCTTAGCCGTCTCTAAAAACAGATAACACCGTTGAATACATTTAATCGGAGAAAATTAGCATGCAAAGTGAAAAGCATTTACAGAGAGATATCTCACATATTCAAAAGCTCATTAATATAGGTGATGTAGCAATGCTCGTTTCTAGGTCTGGTGATGGAATAATGAAAAGTCGACCGATGGAAACCGTTGAAGTTAGTGCTGAAGGAGAACTCTTCTTTTTTACAACGCTATCTTCAGAGTTGATTGGTGAATTGACTCAAAACAGCTTCGTCAATCTTAGTTTTATCAAAGAAGATAACAATTTTATTTCGGTATCTGGGATCACTCAGGTAATTAAAAGTGAAGCTATGTTGATTAAATTATGGGAGTCACGTTATGAAACGTGGATTCAAGATGGATTGGATAACCCAGACATTGCTTTATTGAAAGTAAGTTTAGTGCGAGCAGAGCATTGGAAGCATAACACGATGTTGAACAGCATCAGACAACTATTTACTCCGGGAGTTTCAGCAGTAAATAATGTTCATGAATCAATTGAGCCTGATGAAAGTCGTTAACAGTGAGTAAATATAATAGATAAATTCATAACGCTTTGAACGTTGTGCTTAATTAAAGTAAATATCGATGAACTTATTTGAAATTGAAATTGAAAGGGGAATACATGTCTACAATCAAAAAACGTAAAGTTGTCGACCACATTGTAGAGACACTTTACAAATATGGTGTCCGCCATGTCTTTGGTATTCCAGGTGATGCGATTAATGATTTGATGGATGCTATACGCCGCAATGGAAAGATAGAATTCATACAGGTCCGTCATGAAGAAAGTGGGGCGTTTGCCGCATCAGCCCAAGCAAAATTAACCGGTAAGCTTGCCGTTTGTGTCGGTACTGCTGGAGGTGGAGCCATACATTTACTCAATGGCTTGTACGACGCTAAGCTCGACCATGCACCTGTCCTAGCGATAACGGGGCAGTTACCGCGTTCTGAAATAGGTAATAACTCACATCAAGAAATCAATTCATCCGCTCTTTTTTCTGATGTCGCTGTGTTTAATCAAACCTTGTTTGCTGCTGATCGTGTCCCTGAGATCATCCAGCAAGCGTGTAATAGTGCGATTACTGAAAGCGGAGTTGCTCATATTGCCCTACCTGTAGATGTGGCCACGGAGCAAATAGAAGCAGGTATTACTTGTCATCCAATCGCTGGCACTGAAAAGGGCAGTACAAAACCTTTAGCATCAGCATTAAACAATACACTTAGCCTAATTCAGCAATCTAATAAAATTGTAGTTCTTGCGGGTGTAGGGGCTATTCCAGCGCGTCAACAGCTACTTACTTTGTTGAAAAAATGCAATGCACCACTTATTAGAACATTAAAAGCAAAAGTATTACTGCCAGATGAGCATGAATATTCCTTAGGAGGACTTGGCTTACTTGGTACGCGACCATCAATTGAGGCAATAAATAATTGTGATTTACTTATTATGCTCGGTACTGATTTTCCCTACAAAGAATATTACCCTGGAAAAGCGAAAGTCATTCAAGTGGACAAGGATATTCGACACATAGGTCGACGTTGCCCTGTCGATGTATCGATAGTTGGAGAGGTAAGTGAGGTGCTAGAGCAATTAATTATTGATTTACCCCAAAAAGATGACAAAAATTTTCTTGATGAATGTCGTCACCAGAAAATGAAATGGTCAAGAGAACAAGGCGAAAAAGAAAGATCGCAAGTAGCGCCAATAAAACCGCAGTTTCTAGCACGAACAATCGGCGAGCTTGCCAACAAAGATGCGATTTTTCTTTGTGATACTGGCACGGTGACTGCTTGGGCCGCTCGTCATTTACCCGTAACTGAACACCAACTATTTACCCTTTCAGGTAACTTGGCCACGATGGCATTTAGCATGGCTGGCGCGATAGGCGCACAATTAAAATTTCCTGACCGGCAGGTAATAGTACTTATCGGGGATGGTGGTTTTAGTATGTTAATGCAAGAATTTATTACGGTGGTCAATCGGAAATTACCGATAAAGGTTATTATTTTTAACAATGCCAAATTGGGACTAATTCAACTCGAACAAGAAAGCAGCGGTTACCCCAATTATAAAACGGCATTAAAAAATCCAGATTTTGCTGAATTTGCTCGATTATGTGGTGGTGAGGGTTGTAGTGTTGAACGCCCTGAAATGCTAGTCGATGCATTGAAAGAGGCATTTACTAGTACTGAGGCCTGTGTACTTGATGTCCATGTCGATCCAAATGAATTGGTTATGCCGCCCAAACTTGAACTGTCACAAGCAGTAAATTATTCGATTGCTAAAGCTAAAGAGTTTTTAAATTAAAAGGACAGACTTTGTTACGTATCTTGTCGGCGATGATTGAAAAAGAGCTAACAAAGCATTCGTAGCATAAATTAAATTGTAATCACTTAAGAGATTACAAAAGACTATTTAATAATTTTTTAAGGATAACTATATGCTTTTCAATGGTTCGTTTAATACAGACTGTCCTCTTCGTCAAAAAATTCGTGAGTTTTACCGTATCGATGAAAAAATTGCGGTAGATCATATCTTACCATTGGCAGAAGTAAATGTTGGTGCCAGAAGTCGAGCGTGGGAAAGAGCGCGTAAAATGGCTGTTCAAATTCGTAAAGTCGAGTCAGGTAATGGTGCAATAGACGCCTTATTAAAAGAATACACCCTATCAAGTGAAGAAGGTGTGGTCTTAATGTGTTTGGCCGAAGCCTTGTTACGAGTACCAGACAAACATACTCAAGATGCTTTAATTCGTGACAAAATTTCTCAAGGGCAATGGAACAGTCATTTAGGCAGCAGCGATTCATTGTTCGTTAATGCCTCGTCATGGGGCTTGTTAATTACCGGCACTATGGTTAATTATGCCGATAAACGCAAAAAGGAAAGCTTTGGTTTATTGAAAAAGATTGTCGGTCGTTTAGGTGAACCTGTTATTCGTAAATCAATGAACTACGCCATGAAAATTATGGGTAAGCAGTTTGTGATGGGCGATACAATCATTGCCGCAACTGAGCGTGCTGCCGATAAAGAGCAGCAAGGCTATGTCTATTCATTTGACATGCTCGGTGAAGGTGCCCGTACGATGAATGATGCTGATAAGTATTTTAAAGCTTATCAAGAGGCAATAGACACGATTGGGAATGTAGCGCGTGCTACGGGTAAAGATGATCCTCGTAAAGTTCCTGGTATTTCAGTGAAACTTTCTGCTATTCACCCTCGTTATGAATTTAACCACAAAGAACGCGTTATGGCTGAAATTGTGCCAAAACTTAAGGCGCTCTGTTTACAAGCTAAAAGCTACAATATTGGTTTAACCGTTGATGCAGAAGAGTCTGAACGTTTAGATATATCACTTGATATTATTGAAGCGGTTTTTAGTGATAGTGATTTAGCAAATTGGACTGGCTTTGGTATGGCATTACAAGCTTATCAAAAGCGGGCTATTTTTGTCGTTGATTGGTTACGTGAATTAACGGTGCGAGTTGACCGAAAAATGATGGTCCGCCTAGTAAAAGGGGCTTATTGGGATACTGAAATTAAAAAGGCTCAAAAAGAGGGTCATCAGCATTTCACTGTATTTACACGAAAATCTTCTACTGATGTTTCTTTCCGCGCTTGTGCAAAAAAATTATTAGCTTATAGAGATACCATTTATCCACAGTTTGCTACGCATAATGCATACACTGTTGCCGCCATTCTTGAACTCGTTGATGGCAATAAAGAGGGTTTTGAATTTCAATGTTTACATGGCATGGGGAACTCTTTGTATGATCAAATAGTTTCTAGTGAAAATATTCAATGTCGCATCTACGCCCCAGTTGGTCATCATGAAGAGCTATTAGCTTATTTAGTGCGGCGTTTGCTAGAAAATGGTGCTAACTCTTCTTTTGTTAATGCCATTGTTGATGAGACTCAACCTGTTGAATCTTTACTGAGAGATCCCGTTGAAAAAACGCAGCGTTTAAAAGATAAATATAACACCCAAATCACCAAACCCATAGCTTTATACCATGATGAAAAAGGTCTCGGTCGTGATAACTCTAAAGGCGTCGATTTAGCTGATATTAATACAATCACACCCTTGAAGTCGTTTTTAGATAGCTGGTTTACTGATCATCTACTCTCTGAAAGTAACGTTCCAAAAGGGGCTTTTGCCGTTAATAATCCTGCCAACCAAACTGAAATAATAGGCTTTTATCGTCATCACAACGAAGATGAAATGCTGGCAATGATAACGTTGGCTAAAACAGCATTTTCATCATGGTCACAAACACCAGTATCTGAACGCGCAGCGTTATTGTGCCGCGTTGCCGATATTCTTGAACATCATATGGACGAGCTTATCGCCTTATGTATTAAAGAAGCGGGTAAAACAGCTCAAGATGGCATCGATGAAGTACGTGAAGCGGTTGATTTTTGTCGTTATTATGCTGAAAAAGCTATTAATCTTGCAGAAGACGAACGTTTCGAAGCTCGTGGTGTAGTGCTCTGTATTAGCCCATGGAATTTTCCTTTAGCGATATTTTTAGGGCAGATCGCTGCAGCCATTGTTACGGGTAATACTGTATTGGCAAAACCCGCTGAACAAACAAGTTTGATTGCGCTGCGCACCATTGAGCTGATGAAATCTGTTGGACTACCTGAAGGCGTTGTGCAAGAGGTTATTGCCCGTGGTAGTAAAGTGGGTAGTGTAATTATTCCGGATGATCGTATTAAAACCGTTATTTTTACTGGCTCTAGTGACACAGCGACAATAATTTCGCAAACCTTGGCTGATAGAGGTGGCGATCAGGTGCCTTTCATCGCTGAAACGGGTGGACAAAATTGTATGATAGTTGACTCAACTGCCTTGCCTGAGCAAGTTGTTGACGATGTTATTTCTTCAGGATTTCAATCGGCAGGTCAACGCTGTTCTGCGCTTCGGGTATTATTTTTACAAGAAGACATCGCTGATAATGTTATTACTATGCTTAAGGGTGCTTTAGCAGAATTACATGTCGGTAATCCAGCGTACTTAAGCACTGACGTAGGGCCTGTTATAGATAAAAAAGCACTCGGCGTTCTAAATGCGCACAGCGATTATATGAAAACACATGGTCAGTTATTATACCAATGTGAAATATCTGCCGAGGTAGAAAATAATGAGCATTTCTTTTTTGCCCCGCGTCTTTATGAAATTGAAGATATTAGCGTGTTAGAAAAAGAAGTCTTTGGTCCTTGTGTGCACATTGTACGTTTTAAAGGTAATGAGATAGAAGGGGTTATCGATAAAATTAATGGTACAGGTTTTGGTTTAACCATGGGTATTCATACGCGTATTGAACACCGTGCCTTTGATTTAGCTAAGCGGTCACGTGCCGGTAATGTTTATATCAACCGTAATATAATTGGCGCCATTGTTGGTGTACAACCTTTTGGTGGTCGAGGTCTTTCTGGTACTGGGCCAAAAGCAGGGGGTCCCAATTATTTAACGCGCTTAGTGAAAGAAAAATCTACCCCTGATGCGGCGAAACTTAATGTATCGCCCTCACAAGAGGAAGTGTTAGAGGGAGATGAAAAAGCTAAAAAAGAGGCAGTTTTACTTATGGATAAGGCCGATGTCGCTGAAAAATGCTGGCGTTTAACTGAGTTAAATACACGTATTTCTTGCGTGCGTCAATTGTTAGCCAAAATTGCTGATGTTGATATTGTTGATGATTTATTTGATGACCTAAATCTTACGTTAACAGCGGCTCGTGAACAATTAATACGTATTGAAAAACACCTTAATAAACCACTAACTCTACCTGGGCCAACAGGTGAGTCTAATATGTTGTATTTAGAAAACCGCGGTAATATTATTTGCTTTGCGGATAAAAATGTCAGCTTTCAGTTTTTGTTGATGTCTATTATAACGGCGTTGGCGACGGGTAATACCGTTATTACGGTTGTCTCTGATTTATTTTATCAGGAAGCTTTAGCCTTTAGAGATAAGTTTGTTGCAACAGGCGAAGATGAAAATGTTTTTCAAGTTGCTAAGTTATGTCATTTATCAGCGCTGTTAGCGCATCCTGCTTTGTCAGGTGTTGTTGTTGATAGTCATTGCGACCGAAAACATTATATCAGTGAGAAGTTAGCTGAACGTCAAGGCGCAATATTACCGGTGATCAGTTCAGAATATTTGGATAATTTAATTCAGCGTCTATTAACAGAAAAATCAGTTAGCATTGATACGACCGCTGCTGGTGGTAACACATCGCTTATGACTTTAGAGGAAGAATATTAGTTAATAATCCATTGTTAGCCGTTAGATATTGTTATAAATCTACAATAACTATCGGCAGGCAACCTAAAGCCAATAGAGTTATCCCCCGTATACTCATCAGCCAAACGTTTTTGGTTCGATATCGCACAGAGCCTAAATCGATAAAGTCGTACACTATGTTTTTGGTGGGGCGGCAAAAATCGCCTCCCTATATTGATTTTTTTAATGAAAAAAGGAAAAGTAATTATGAGCACCATTGATATTGGTATTGATGAAAAAGATAGAAGCAAAATCGCTGAAGGATTAAAAAAATTACTAGCAGACTCTTATACGCTTTATTTACAAACACATAACTTTCACTGGAATGTTACGGGGTTGAGGTTTAGAGAGTTACACTTAATGTTTGAGGATCAATATACAGAATTAGCAATTGCTGTAGACGACATTGCAGAACGTATTAGAACGCTTGATGTTGACGCGCCAGGCACTTATAAAGAATTTTCCAGATTAAGCTCAATCCACGAGGTGGATGGTGTTCCTAATGCCACAGAAATGATTGCAGTATTAACTGTTGGGCATGAAACACTTATAAAGACCGCACGTGACGTTTTAAAAGTGGCTCATCAATTAGACGATGAATCAACGGTATCTCTTGTCTCTGACCGAATGCGAATTCATGAAAAAACATCGTGGATGCTAAGAGCTTCAAATAAGTAGCTTGAGTAATTACCTTTCAATGTTTTGAAATTAAATTCGTTATATATTTCAACGTTATTCACCTATTTTATTTAAAAGGATCACCAGAATGGGCACTTTTTCTCGCTTTGCAATGGCTATTGTTTTACTGCTTGTTTTGCTTGGTGGCGTATTCAGCTACAAGTTCTATCAACTAGAGCAAATAAAGGCGAAGTTCTCGCAGCCACGACCACCTGCGGTTGTTGAAGCCACAGAGGTTGTTATGGCTACCTGGCAAACGAGCATTCAATCAATTGGCAGTATTAGGGCTATAAATGGTGTTCGGATCGCTAATGAGATGCCAGGCGTTGTAACTGAGGTCTTATTCGAATCGGGTCAGCGTGTTGAAAAAGGTGATATCCTTATTCGCCTGAATAGCGAAATAGAGCAAGCCATACTTAAAAAAAGTAGGGCTGAGGAACAGCTTGCATCGAAGGAGTTTCAACATAACGTCGATCTGATTTCCAAACGAGCTGTTTCACAGTTAGCCTATGATAAAGCTAAGGCTGCGGAAGATTCTGCCAGAGCAAGAGTGCAAGAGGCAGAGGCTCAGCTTGGCAAAAAAGTCATTACAGCACCTTTCAATGGTGTTCTCGGACTCCGTATAGCCGACATTGGCCAATATCTATTCGTAGGTACGCCTATCGTTGAAATCAATATGCTTAACCCAATTCTTGTTGAATATACACTTTCTGAAAAAGAGCTGCGAAGTGTTGACATCGGAGACCCTGTTGAAGTCACTGTTGCGGCAAAAGGTTCCGAGGTATTTAAGGGGTCCGTTACCGCTATCAACAGTTCGGTCACACCTGAAACACGCACCGTTAAATTACGTGCTCAGCTTCTTAATTTACAACAAGGACTCAAACCTGGAATGTTTGCTACTGTCAGAACCTTCGCAGAAGGTCCTCGAGAGGTGGTAGCGATCCCAAACACGTCAATATCATTCAACACCTACGGTAACTTTGCCTATGTATTAACAGAAAATTCAGCGGGTCAACTGGTTACTGAGCGCCGAACATTAGAAACAGGTTTTAAACGAGGAAGTATGACAGAAGTTAAGCAAGGACTTGAAGCTGGAGAGCTTATTGTTGCCTCAGGCCTCTTGCGCCTTAGGGCTGGCCAGCAAGTAAAAATCAAGCAGAACGACTCCTCACGCGACCCTGCTTCTGTTAGCACAGGAGTAAAATAGCCATGCGTTTTACAGACATATTCATAAAACGGCCCGTTTTATCCACGGTAGTAAGTTTGCTGATATTACTGGTTGGTGTACGGTCCATCATGGAAATGGAGATCCGCGAATATCCTTTGCTAGAAAGCACTAAAGTCACGGTTACGACTGCATATCCAGGTGCTAGCAGCGAACTAATTCAGGGGTTTATCACCCAACCTTTGCAACAGGCCATCGCTGAAGCTAAAGGCATCGACTTCTTAAGCTCTTCGAGCACGCAAGGGTTTTCAACTATCGAAGCACAGATGGAACTTAATTACGATGCTAATGACGCGTTAGCCGAGATCCAATCTAAAGTCGCTAGTCAGCGGAACGCATTACCTGTAAACGCTCAAGACCCTGTTATTAATTCGACAACAGGTGAAGGTCGCGCGCTTATGTACATTGCTTTCTTCAGTGAGACTATGCGGGTACCAGAAATCACCGATTATCTTGCTCGTGAAGTACAGCCAAAACTACAGGCACTATCGGGTGTGGGTAAAGCTGAACTTTTAGGACGGCGTTTTGCTCTGAGAGTTTGGTTAGACCCCCAAAGACTTGCTGCGGTTAATCTTACCTCGACCGAGATTGTTCAGACCCTGCGCGAAAACAATTATCTCTCTGGTGTTGGACAAACAAAAGGAGAGTTAATAAAGATTAGTCTTACCAGTAACACTGACGTTTCTAACACTGAACAGTTCAAGAATCTTGTTATCAAATCAACTGAAGACACGATTATTCGTCTCAAGGATGTTGCGAGGGTGGAACTTGGATCGCAAACCTACGAAAACATTGCGTTATACAAAGGAAAACCATCGACCTACGTGGCTATTAGCCTCTCTCCTGGCTCAAATCCGCTGTCTGTGGCAGAACGGGTAAAAGAACTTCTACCTGAGATTAAGTCTCAGCTACCGTCTGGTTTACTGGTAGAACTGCCTTATGATGCATCAGAATTTATCGACGATTCAATCAATGAGGTCATTAAAACGCTGATCGAGGCAATAGGTATTGTGCTTGTTATTGTGTTTTTGTGTCTTGGTTCCCTTCGCGCTGCCATCATTCCATCACTAGCGGTTCCACTCTCGCTAATTGGTGGTGCCTTTATAATGCTTGTACTGGGTTTCTCACTCAATTTACTGACATTACTTTCACTTGTTCTGGCCATTGGCCTAGTCGTCGACGATGCTATTATTATTGTCGAAAATATCCATCGTCACATCGTTAATGGTAAGTCAAAGAAGGAGGCTGCGATCATTGGCGCCCGTGAAATGGCAAGTCCAATTATTGCGATGACAATCACGCTGGTTGCTGTTTATGCACCTATTGGCTTTATGGGAGGGCTAGTTGGCTCGCTATTTACTGAGTTTGCGTTCACGCTTGCAGGTGCGGTCGTTATTTCAGGGATCATCGCCTTGACCTTATCGCCTATGCTAGCTAGCAAGGTACTGAAACCTCATGGAGAGTCGTCGCGTTTTGAAAGTACTGTAGAAGACTTGTTTGAAAAGCTAGCCAACCTTTATCAGCGCTCATTGACTATCGTTGTTAAGGCGGTGTCACCTGTGATCATGTTTGCATTGGTTGTTCTCGTATCGATTTTTTTTATGGTCATGTTAAGTGAGAAAGAGCTGGCACCTACTGAAGATCGTGGCATTATCCTATTTCAGGGCAAAGGACCACAGACAGCTACCCTTGAATACTTGCAAAAGTATGGCGCTGAAATGCAGACAGCGTTTGAGCAGGTGCCAGGCTACGACGAGACATTTATGCTGGTGGGTATGACAAGCTCAGATGCTGTATTTGGTGGTTTCAAAATGAAACCTTGGAGCGAACGTGATATATCGCAGTTCGACATAATGCCTCAACTACAGGCATCTGTGGCAAATATTACTGGTTTAAAAACAGCATTATTTCCGATCCCCTCCTTGCCTGGTTCCAGTGGTGGTTTACCTTTTCAGTTTGTAGTGACTTCAGGGAGTGATTTTAATCAGCTTAACCAGGTGGCAGATGAATTGGTTGTTGCCGCCATGCAAAGTGGCAACTTTACTTTCGTGCAAAAATCAATCGATATCGATAAGCCTGTTACTCGGGTAAAGGTTGACAGAGATCGCGCTGCAGATTTAGGTTTGTCGATGGAAGAAATCGGTCAAGAGCTCAGTAGTATGCTTGGTGGTGGCTATATTAATCGTTTTAATATGGAAGGGCGATCTTACGAAGTTATTCCTCAGGTTGAGCGTTATGCTAGAGATAGTGAACTGGCAATAAACGATTATTACATCCGCGCTGATTCTGGCGAGTTGGTTCCACTTGGCTCGGTCGTTAATTTCGAACATGATGTTGAACCCTCGTCAAGGACACAATTTAATCAGCTAAATTCGATAACAATTGAAGGTATTCCCGTGCCATCAGTACCCATGGGAGATGCTGTTGGTTTCATGAAAGCCAAGGCTGCTGATATCTTGCCACGCGGCTTTAGCTACGATTTTAAGGGCGAGTCTAGACAATTCGAAAATTCTGGTAGCGCACTAATCGTTACCTTCTTTATATCGTTACTCGTTATCTACCTTGTGCTGGCGGCGCAATTTGAGAGTTGGCGCGATCCACTTATTATACTGGTGTCTGTACCTATGTCTATTGCCGGCGCTATGGCTTTTATTATGCTTGGTTTTGCTTCAATGAATATTTATACGCAAGTGGGCCTGATCACTCTGATTGGTGTAGTCGCAAAAAATGGTATTCTCATCGTGGAATTCGCGAATACTCTACAACAGCGAGGGCGCGACAAACGCGACGCGGTCATTGAAGCGGCTGCGATTCGCTTGAGACCCATTATTATGACGTCGCTGGCACTTATTGTGGCTATGATCCCGCTGTTAATTGCAGTGGGTCCAGGCGCACAGTCGCGCTTTGCGATTGGTATTACTATTGTTGCAGGGCTTGGTATTGGTACTATATTAACACTGTACGTGTTGCCAGCGTTCTACATTGTGCTAGCAAAGAAAATTAAGACGTCAAATCAGGAAACATAAGGACCTCCAACGATAAAGCTATCATCATCTAAGAGTGAACTTTCTTTTTAAGAAAGTTCACGTTGATTGAATCTACCATGATTTATATCTATATCGAGTAGAACAAGGGTATGGACCCGCTACCAATCAAAATGCATGTTTCAGGTGCTTGATTGATAACAGGTATAAATATTATCTCCATGTTTTGGAGTGAAAATATCACTGCTAAGTGTGTTGACGTACATACGAAAAATAACTGACCGAGTATGATATAAGCCATGACTTTCGAAAATTAAAGCTTAATTAATATAGAAGGGTAGGACAATGTTACGAAGTCTCAATGAACTTATGCGTTTTCAATTACAAGGTATCGACAAAAAAATAGGTCTTTGTAAGGATTTCCTCTTTGACGATAAATTATGGGTAATACGTTACATAGTTCCTGATACTAAAAAGTGGCTCTGTGGAGAACGAAAAATATTAATCAGCACCATCTCACTGCAAAAACCTCAGTGGGAACATTACAAATTCCCTGTTGATTTAACTCAACAAAAAATTAAAAATAGTCCTCCACTTGAGGAACACCAACAAATATCTCATCAATATGAAACTGAATTATTTCAATTCTACGGTTATGCTTACTATTGGATGAACGAAGGATTATGGAGAACTTCTCCTAGTCCCAACCCCTTAGTTGATACAAAGTTATCTAAGGATAATACTCAAGTAAAATCAGAAGATTGGCATTTACATTCAACCAATGATGTTAAGAAATTTGAGATCTATGCGAAAGATCAAAAAATTGGCCATATTAAAGACTTTATTTTAAATGACGATAATTGGACTATTTCGTATATCGTCATAGATACGCGTAATTGGGCACCCGGTGGTCGCAAGGTTTTGATTAGTCATAAATGTATTGAGGCAGTCAATTGGACTGACTGTTATATAACCGTTAATGTAAACGCTGAGAAAATAATGGAAAATCCACCATTCGATCAAGAGCGGTTTATTGATCCAGAATATGAAAACGAGCTCCGTAAGTATTATTAAAAGTTATTAAACTTTGTTAAGGGTTACCGTTAGCCAGGGTAAATAAGCGTTGGCTAACAAAAATGGATAATATATTACGATACCTTCTCCATTATTAAGCTAGAAATTTTCGTTAAACTCTAACGTAGTAACAGGTTAAGTTGCGCGACTATTTCAGACCATAAAGCTGTTTCGTGTCGCTTAACATCGCTGGCTATAGGCGCATTGTTATCAATAAAATTAGATAATCAATAAAATAGATATTAGCCTTTCTTGTTCCTTGCTAGCCCTGTTGATTAAAAAGTCATTCAATTGAATGCATTGGTGCTTGCATCTGGCACTCTTTAAATTGTGATGTTAATTTTTAATTAATTCATTCGTTTATTGGGCTTTCTTCAATGAGTTTTATTATAGTAGGATTGTTATTTAATTTTGCTAAGTCAATAAGATAGCTTTTTTCAAGTGCTTGTATTGGCTGCTTTGCTAATAATTCTTTTACTGATTGTGTTTCTCCATTTGCTATGCAAGTTTTTAAAGCCGCAAAGGTCGCGATACTGCGTTCGTTTTCATTGCTCATATTAAATCCCAATAGTTACGTTTTGTTAAATTAGTTAAATTAGTTAAGTTATAGGTTACGGCTATTATTTTGCACGGAATGTGACAATAAATATGTACGCCATCACACAAAACTTAACGGTTTTCTTATCTACAAAGCTACTACCCCCTGTATTGCTATATTCTCAGTAGTCTATGTTATATTTAAATGTGTATATTAGCGGTATAAGTAACATATCTCCCTTTAGGCTTTTTATAATGCTAAAAATTGATTTTTGTTCTGCTACATCAATTAAGTATGTGCGCTAGCGCACATCTAGCAGGCTGATATTTTGTTACTTTGAGTTGTAAAAATAAATCCTACATGACTAAATTATTCATAAGCAGAAAATTCAAGTGGCGTTGTTTAATTTATAAGTTAATCGTTAGGTTCTTCGAAAATAGGCTCACAAAAATTTAGAATAGGAAGGAAAGTTATGCGTTATCACCAGTTAAGTGAAGTATTTGAACACCTAATAACATTGAATACCGCAACGCTAGCGTTTTATGAGAGAAGTCTTAAAGTGACAGAGCAAGAGCGCGCTAGAATGTTTTTACATTATTTAACAGACAAGCAAAAAGTCAGAAACCAATATTTAATGACCTCATTGATAGAAGCGCCTATTAAAACATTTGAAATGTGGTTCGATGACGATATTGACGAACAATTATTAGTTTATATAGAAACACTAGCGTTAGCTCCTAATGCAAACAGTGAAACAATAACCACTGTAATGCTAGAGGTAAATGAGAAGATAGAAATGTGGTTAAGATCTATTTTACCCTTGATAATTAACAATTATAGTAAAGAGTATCTTCTGGATTTGATCAATAATTTACATCAAAAAAATCAGCAAATAATGCATGGCCTTCAAAGGATGAATGATGTGTGACCCTACCTTTGTTATCCTTTATATCGACGATGTAGTGATGCTTTCAAAGCCGTAACAAGTTAAATTTGCCTATTGCTTTACCCATCACGATGACTGTTCGTCACCGGATCTATGAATAACAAAACATGAGGTATTTAAATGAAACGGACAAAAAATGCCAATCCGGGTTTATTACTTGCCTTGACGCCTGTCGTATTAACTCTACTTATTCTTGGGACACAAATATTTTACTTTGGCGTTTTTGAGCCACACATTCCTCTTGCCATTGGTTTAGCCATTACCAGTATTGTTGGCATTAAGTTAGGGCTGAAATGGAAAGATATTGAAAGAGGAATTTTTCACGTTATTCACGTCGCATTACCTTCAGTGTCTGTTTTAATAACGGTTGGGATGATTATTGGGGTCTGGATTGCTAGCGGTACAGTACCCAGCATTATTTATTATGGTTTAAAGGTCCTTTCGCCTGAAATCTTTCTGGCTGCTGGTATGGTCATTTGTGCTGTTGTTTCACTTTCTCTTGGCACTAGTTGGGCGAGTGTAGGTACGGTTGGTTTGGCCTTAATGGGCATTGGCGAAGGTTTTAACATTCCTGCATATTGGACAGCTGGCGCTGTAGTTTCTGGTGCTTTTTTTGGTGATAAAATTTCACCACTTTCCGACACAACTAATTTGGCCCCTGCAGTGACTGGAACCGATGTTTTTTCTCATATAAAAAATATGATGGCAACGACCATCCCAGCTATGCTCATCGCTCTTATCATCTATTTGTTGGTGGGGTTTTTCGTCATCGACACTCAAAGCATTTCATTTGAAAGAATTGACGCTATCACTAACACCCTAGACGAAAACTTTTATATTTCAGGATGGGTATTATTACCTGCTTTGGTTGTCATGGGTTTAGCGATAAAAAAATATCCCCCTATGCCATCATTATTCGCTGGCGTTGTTGCCGGTGGTGCAACGGCAATGGTTGTTCAGGGGCAGAGTCTGCAATCAATTTTTGATTTTGCCAATAATGGCTACTCAATAAGTACGGGGATTGAAGAAATTGACAGTCTGTTAAATAGGGGGGGCATACAATCGATGATGTGGACCATTTCCTTGATATTAATTGCACTAGGCTTTGGCGGTGCGCTCGAAAAAACAGGTTGTTTGAAGTCAATTATTAATGCTATTAAGAGTAAGGTGAGTAGTTTTGCAGGTATTCAAACCGCGGCGATTGGTACTGCCTTTGCGACTAACCTAGTTGCTGGTGACCCTTACTTATCGATTGCTTTACCGGGACGAATGTACTCACCTGTTTACCGTGGCATGGGCTATTCAACCTTAAATCTATCACGTGGAATCGAAGAAGGTGGAACATTAATGTCTCCCCTTATTCCATGGAATGCGGGTGGTGCATTTGTAATTTCAGCGCTAGGTCTTGGTATTGCTGATGGCAATATAGAAAACCTTTTGTATATCCCCCTTGCTTTTGCCTGCTGGATGGCACCACTTATTGGGATCTTCTATGCTTTTACTGGATTATTCTCACCCAAAGCAACCGAAGAAGAAAGAGAGCATTGGGAATCTTCTGGTGAAGCAATAGCTGAATTTAATGCTAACGGTACACCAAAAGTTGAAGATACTGCGAAAGATGATGTAGATAACAATTCAGTCACGAAAAAGTCATAGTGTTGTTGATATGATTTATTACGCCATTGAATTTAGTTTGACGTAAAGTAACTTTCTATCAAGAATTATCCTTTACCTTCTTATAAAAATAGCTCAAGATAGTTTCGTTAAATACACTAACAATACATAAGTCATTGATTTTACTGGTATGAAAAGACTAGTGATCAGATGTCAAATACATGGAGATTGGTAACTAAACTTATGAATTATAAAGAAATAAATAGCATTCTGTTTGTCTGCATGGGCAATATTTGTCGTTCGCCAAGTGCTGAGGCGGTCTTTCGTCATAAAGTTAAAGAAAAGGGTATTTCTTTAACGATAGATTCTGCGGGTACAACGGGCTCTCATGCGCGTGAAAAGCCCGATCATCGTGCGCAAAAGATAGGTACTGAACGTGGCTACTCATTTGACAAAATTAAAGCACGTAAAGTTATTGTTGAAGATTTCACCAAATTTGATTTAGTCTTAGCGATGGACGAGCAAAATGTTAAAGAGCTAAAAAAGTTAGCACCAGAGCATTTACATGAAAAGATTCAATTGTTTTTAGAATATGCAGATAATTTTGAAGAACGAGAAGTACCTGATCCATATTATGGTGGGGCGAGGGGATTTAAGTTTGTCTTAGATTTAGTTGAAGATGCTAGCGACGGCTTATTAAAAAAGCTGGCTTAATCGTCAATGATTGAATGTTAGGTTTAAGGATCTAAAACTAAAGCAATAAAAAAGCCCTGTGAATATTATTCACAGGGCTTTTAGCTTTATAGGGTCTTAATTATCTAGCACGGAAAATAATACGGCCTTTAGATAAATCATACGGTGTCAATTCAACCGTTACTTTATCACCCGTTAATATGCGAATGTAGTTCTTACGCATTTTTCCTGAAATATGTGCCGTAACAACATGACCATTTTCTAGTTCAACGCGGAACATAGTATTTGGTAAGGTATCAAGAACCGTACCTTGCATTTCAATATTTTCTTCTTTCGCCATTGGGCGCTAAACCTCTAAAGTTGTGCATAAACAAAAATCTGGGCAGATGATGCCGAAAACAGGCCGGAATGTAAAGCTATAGTGTTATTTATTTACTGTTTGCCATCTGTTTTCTATCAATACTTGATGTGGGTAATAACGATCCTTGTAGTTCATCTTTTTGCAGTCATCAATTTGATAACCCAGATACAGAAAGTTCTTCTGCCTATCTTTTGCTAAATACACTTGCTGCAAAATAGAAAACACGCCTAAACCATGCTTATTGTAATCCGGATGATAAAAGGTATATACGGCTGATAGAGCATCTTTTAGTACATCGGTTACTGCAACACTAATAAGTTGATTATCATGCCATATTTCAAGGTAGAGCTGCTCTGTGACGTTACAACGGATAAAACTATTGTATTGATCGTTTGTCGCTGGGAACATTGAGCCATCGGTATGTAAAGTATTGATGTAATTTTCGTACAGCGGGTAATAAATAGCTTTTTTTTCAGTTGAGATGTTAATAGTAAATAGGTTGTTTTTCTTTATATTTCGTTTTTGACTTTTAGATAACAAAAATTCCTTTACTAAAACCCGCAGAGATTTGCATGCAGAGCAAAGTTCACAATGAGGTCGGTATATCTGATCACCACTGCGTCTAAAGCCTTGTGACATTAACCAACCATAATGTTCACTGTTATGTAAACGTTCATCGGTTGCAATCAGTAAACGTTCTTCTTGGTTGGGCAAGTAGTTACAAGGAAACGAACCGGTAATGCCTAACTGAAAATTTGTGCTCATATTAAGGCTCTTCTGTCAGTTGGCGGGGTAGCCAAAAATCCGGTGGTAATGAAACCGTTAATGCTTTTGCTTTCAATGTCATAAACTGCGAGCGTGAAACCTCAATACAGCCCATGTCTTCTAAAAAAGGGTTGAGCATTTGGCAGTCAATTAATGGAATGTTTTGGCCTTTTAATAAAGCATTTAAATAAACTAATGCGATTTTAGAACCATTGCTTTTTCGATAAAACATCGATTCTCCAGAAAAGCTGCCATTAATTGCCACGCCATATAAACCGCCGGCCAATTCACCATCCATCCACACTTCTATCGAATGTGCGACACCATTGTCATGCATTTGTTGATATGCCGCTAACATATCATCAACTATCCAAGTATCTTCCTTACGAAAGGGAGCGTCGGCACAATAATGAATAACACGGTCAAAGGCTTGATTTAAGGTTACGGTGAAGTTCTGTTGTTTTAATACTTTTCGCAAGGTGCGATTAATACGTAATTGGTCGGTTAGGATAATACCACGCGGATCTGGGCTCCACCACATAATGGCTTCGCCAGCACTGTACCAAGGAAAGACACCACTTCGATAGGCCGACTTTAATCGCGCTACAGATAAATCACCACCAAAAGCAAGTAAGCCATTAGGTTCAATCAACGCATGCTTTAAGGGTGGAAATGCCAGATCATCGACATCGAGTAATGCGACAATCTGGTTTTTAATGACTAAGAGCCTTTAGCGTCTAAGTAACGTTCTGCATCAAGGGCTGCCATACAACCAGCTCCAGCAGAGGTAATTGCTTGACGATAAATATGGTCAGCTACATCACCCGCGGCAAAAACACCTTCAACACTGGTCTGTGTTGCATTACCGTTAGTGCCACTTTGTATCGTTAAGTAGCCATCTTTCATCGCTAATTGGTCGTTGAAAATATCAGTGTTTGGCTTATGACCAATCGCAATAAAACAACCCATAACGTCAATATCTTTAGTCGTGTCAGATTGCGTTTCTTTTAAACGTACACCAGTAACACCCATTTTATCGCCTAACACTTCATCTAAGGTTTGATTTAAGTGTAAGGTAATATTGCCGTTTTTAACTTTTTCGTATAAACGGTCAGTTAAAATCTTTTCAGAGCGAAAAGTTTCACGACGATGCACTAAGTGAACTTCAGAGGCAATGTTTGATAAATATAACGCTTCTTCAACAGCGGTATTACCACCGCCAACAACAGCAACTTTTTGGTTGCGGTAAAAGAAACCATCACAGGTAGCACAGGCTGAAACGCCTTTACCCATAAATGCTTCTTCTGAAGGTAAACCTAGGTATTGTGCAGAAGCACCCGTACAAATGATAAGTGCATCACAAGTATAGCTCATGCTATCGCCTTTTAAGGTAAAAGGGCGTTTCGAAAAGTCAACTTCATTGATATGGTCAAAAATAATCTCGGTATCAAACTTTTCTGCATGCTTTTGCATACGATCCATTAATGCTGGACCCGTAAGGTCATCGGCATCACCAGGCCAGTTTTCAACTTCAGTGGTCGTTGTTAATTGACCCCCTTGCTGCATGCCAGTGATCATCACTGGTTTTAAATTTGCGCGTGCGGCATAAACTGCAGCAGTGTAACCAGCTGGACCTGATCCTAAAATGAGTAACGGGCAATGTCTTGCTTCGCTCATGAATGACTCCAAAGATTGATAAAAAGTATAATTATAAGGTATTAGTTGGGAGTTTAAGCAAAGAACTCAAGAGGGTAAATTAATTTTTTGATAAAAATTTCTATGAGTGCAATATTAAATGTACAGTGATGGCATATAAACCCTTATACACCACCACTCATCGCTATTTTACGCCAAGCTCTTTTAATCTTTCTAATAAGTAGCTTTTTTGAGTATGTCGTTCAGACAAGACGACTTCGTCTCGTGGATGAAGAAACAACGGCAATGATATTCTAGACTTTTTACTGGCCTTACCTGAAGGATTAATAACCCGATGGCTAGTAGATGGGAAATATCCACCTGAGGCTTCTTGCAACATATCACCAATATTAATAATTAAACTGCCAAAATCACTCGGAACGTCAATCCAAGACCCGTCTTGCTTTTGTACTTGCAGACCGGGTTCATTTGCTGCCGGTAATATGGTTAATAAATTAATATCTTCGTGAGCAGCGGCTCTGACTGCACCCGGTTCTTCATCTCCACTTAGGGGAGGGTAATGCAAAATTCGTAATAAGGTATTCGGCGTGTCTTTAATCATATTAGAAAGTTTTTCTGAATATTTTGATGATACATTTTCTGGGCTGTATTTTTCTACCCAATCAAGAAGCTCAGCAGCAAGATCAGAAGCATTCTTATAATAAGTAAGAATTTCTTCTTTTAGTTGCTCGGGGATCCTGCCCCAAGGATAAACATGAAAATATTCTTTTATATCTTTTTTAGCATGGCCTTTAGCCGTTTCTGATATTTCGGTTGAAAAGTAGCCATCTTGTTTCTTTGGATCAAAGCTTAATTCACGCTTTTCTTCAGTGCTAAAGTATTCATACCAATTTTTATAAATTGATTCAACAAGCTCTTGCTGAATTGGATGATTTATTAACACACCGAAACCAGTTTCTCTTAAGCTTTGAACAAATAATTTTCCAGCATCTTTATCTTGATAATCGATTACTTGAATTTGCATGATTGATTTCCTCTATATTATTTTTTTCATGTTTATTTGAATATAACATAACCTAACCAAATGGTCAGCTTTTAGATTTATTCTAAAAAAAACCTCTATTAAAAATATAACAGAGGTTTATTGTTTTTATGTAGAACTCACAAAGTATTATTTTCAGTCGTTATAAAGTCGCTATAGCCACTTCAGGTGGTATGTAGTCGTAGCCTAAAACTTCAGCAACAGGTTGGTAAGTGATTTTTCCGCCTAATACGTTTAAACCATTCATTAAGTGTACGTTGTCAAGCATGGCTTGTTTTGCACCCTTATTAGCAAGCATTACCGCAAATGGCATGGTTGCATTAGTTAATGCCATTGTTGATGTGCGTGCTACGCCACCTGGCATGTTAGCTACACAGTAATGTACTACGTCGTCAACAACATACGTTGGGTCTTGATGAGTTGTTGCTTTTGATGTTTCAAAACAACCGCCTTGGTCAATCGCAACATCAACAACAACAGCACCTTTTTTCATCATTTTGATGTGGGCTCTTGTTACTAATTTAGGTGCAGCTGCACCTGGAATTAAGACCGCGCCTATGACTAAGTCAGCTTCAACAATCAATTGGTCCATCGCATCGGCAGTAGAGTAAACTGTTTTTAAACGGCCATCAAATTCAGTATCTAATTGACGTAGACGGGGTAATGAACGATCTAATATCGTTACATCAGCGCCCATACCTATTGCCATACGAGCAGCTTGAGTACCAACAACACCGCCACCTATAATTAATACTTTCGCAGGAGCAACACCAGGAACACCACCTAATAAAGCACCTAAACCGCCTTGTGCTTTTTCAAGCGCATGAGCACCTGCTTGAATAGACATACGGCCAGCGACTTCAGACATTGGCGCTAATAAAGGTAAACCACCTTGAGCAGAGGTTACCGTTTCGTAGGCAATACAGGTTGCGCCAGAAGCAACTAATAATTCAGTTTGCTTAGCATCGGGTGCTAAATGTAGGTAAGTAAATAGTATTTGACCTGGGCGTAGCATTTTACACTCGTCAGGTTGTGGCTCTTTTACTTTTATTATCATGTCAGCGGTTGCAAAAATTTCTGCCGCCGTGTTTATAATTTTGGCACCGGCTGCTATATATTGCTCGTTTTCAAAACCAATAGATTCGCCGCCGTTATTTTCAACAATCACTTCATGACCATTAACCGTTAGCTCATTAACGCCTGCTGGAGTTAAGCCTATACGGTACTCATGGTTTTTAATTTCTTTAGGAACACCAATAATCATAATCGTCTCACCTGTTAAATGTTTTTATATTATTTGCGGCTATTATAATGCGTTATTCTCGAATTAACCTATCGTAATATTTTATAAATCGATATATAATCCTGTTATATCTCGAAAATGTAGTGTTTTATATAATGTCGTCGTCTCAAAGCAAAAGTATTGATCGCATCGATCGTAATATTCTCGTTGAGCTACAAAAGAATGCTCGTATATCCAATATAGAGTTGTCTAAAAGAGTAGGGCTAAGTCCAACACCATGTTTAGAAAGGGTTAAGCGATTAGAAAAAGAGAAGTATATCAAAGGCTACCAAGCGATATTAAACCCCCAAAAGCTTGAAGCTGCATTACTTGTATTAGTGGAAATAACCTTAACCAAAACCAGTCCTGATGTTTTTGATGATTTTTCTAGGGCGGTCCATGACCTTGATGTTATACAAGAGTGTCATTTAGTGTCTGGAAACTTTGACTTTTTACTTAAAACCCGCGTTGCAGACATGGTCGCCTATCGAGAATTACTAGGTGATACTTTACTTCGTTTGCCCTCAGTAAGCGAAAGTAGAAGTTATGTTGTTATGGAAGAGGTTAAATCGACTAATTTTCTACCGATTAAACGTTAATCGCATCATTAAGCTCAAGTAAGTGATTTAAACATTTAACTCCTTACAATAGTTTGTTATTTTACTGTATATAAACATACCCGTATTACTGCAACTTGAGTGGTATGGCTATAAAATAGTTATTAACTCGGTTTATTATATTGTCTACAGAATCTCCTACTCAAAGTAAATTAAATGGTGTGCAACGATTACTAGAAGCTGGTTTGTTGGTTTCTTTTCTTTTTGCCATGTTTATTATGTTAGCGCTATTTAGCTTTAACCCCGCTGATCCTGGTTGGTCTCAAAGTGGTTATCAAACACCTATTCGTAATTTAGGCGGTGCTGTTGGCGCTTATATTTCTGACCTACTGTTAAACTTATTTGGTTTTATTTCTTATAGTCTACCCTTTGTTACTGCAATAACAGGGTGGTTATTGTTTCAAAAATATCATCGCTTAATTCAATTAGATTACTTAACCTTAGGGTTAAAGTGTATTGGCTTTATTCTTTTTTATATTGGTATAACATCAATTGCCAGTATGAATTTTGATGATGTCTTTTACTTTTCAGCCGGTGGTATTATTGGTGACGCGTTAAGTCAAACGGTGCTGCCTTATTTTTCTTTTGTCGGTAGTACTTTATTATTCTTGACCTTTCTCCTCTCTGGTTTTGTGCTACTAACCGGTTTCTCATTGATCGCCTTTATTGATAAAACCGGTGCTTATACAATACTATTCGCCCAATATTTATTAACGATACCTCAAAAACTACAAGCCTACTTCACTGCATTGAAGACTGAAAAAGTAAAAAAACAAGTATTGGTTAGTACTGTTGAGAAAAAAGAACAGCCAGAGGCTTTACCTGAGCTAACTGAAAAACAACCGGTAAGTTTTCAAGTAGATGAAAATCTAGTGGATGAAAACGAAGAGCTACATCATGCTTTTGATGCAATAAATGAACAAGAATATGAAGACATTATTGCACCGAGTAAAAAAGATCTTTCTTTTGATCTCGAAGAGGACATCGAGCACTTTGTTGCAATAGATGACCTTATCGGTGAACCACTCGCTTTTAATGTTCAAGAACATGTTAGCGATGATGAAATAACGGCTGCCTTTGAGAAAGTTGATCCAATCAATGTTGAAGAACCGATAAAGGTCACCGTAAAAAGAGATAGCGCAACTTACCAAGGACTACCGGGGCTTGATTTATTAGATCGCCCCAACCGGACTGAAAACCCTATTGACGAGAAAGAGCTTGAATTAGTCAGTCGACTAGTTGAGGAAAAACTCTTAGAGTTTGGTGTAAAAGCTGAAGTCGTTGGTGTTTATCCCGGACCTGTTATTACCCGTTTCGAGTTAAATTTAGCGCCAGGTGTTAAAGCCAGTAAAGTAAGCGGTTTGTCGCAAGATATTGCCCGTTCCTTATCTGCTAAAAGTGTCCGAGTCGTTGAAGTTATTGAAGGTAAATCTGTCATTGGTGTTGAGTTACCCAATAAATATAGAGAAACGGTGTATTTTACTGATGTCATTTCTGCCCCGGCATTTGCTGCATCAAGATCCCATTTAGCCATGGCGATTGGTAGCGATATTTCAGGTAAACCCGTGATAGCCGATCTAGCCAAGATGCCTCATTTATTAGTGGCAGGAACAACAGGCTCAGGTAAGTCAGTTGCGGTTAATACCATGATTGTCAGTATATTGTATAAATCCACACCTGAAGATGTGCGGATGATAATGATCGACCCCAAACAAGTTGAACTCTCTGTTTATAACGGTATTCCACATTTGTTAGCTGAAGTGGTTACCGACATGAAAGAAGCGGCTAACGCGCTGCGCTGGTGTGTCGGTGAAATGGAACGTCGCTATAAACTTATGTCGTCTCTGGGTGTACGTAACCTTAAAGGCTACAATGAAAAAGTGCTTAATGCTATTGAAGCTGGAGAGCCGTTAATCGATCCTACTTGGCAACCTAATGATGCTTTTACGCAAACGCCGCCTTTGTTAGAAAAATTGCCTGCGATTGTTATACTCGTTGACGAATTTGCCGATATGATGATGGTTGCAGGTAAAAAAGTCGAAGAACTTATTGCGCGTATTGCTCAAAAAGCCCGAGCGGCGGGTATGCATTTAATTTTAGCGACTCAACGTCCCTCAGCGGATGTAATTACCGGTTTAATTAAAGCAAATATTCCAACCCGTATGGCACTGCGAGTACAATCAAGAATGGAGTCACGTATTATTCTTGACCAACAAGGTGCTGAACAGCTGTTAGGCATGGGAGATATGTTTTATTTACCGCCTGGCGAGGCTGTTTCTGTGCGTGTTCACGGCGCTTTTGTTAACGATGACGAAGTACATGCTGTTGTTGCCGACTGGAAGTCTCGTGGCGAACCTAATTATGTTGAAGAAATATTGTCAGGTGATACTGATAATGAAATTTTATTACCCGGAGAGCAAGCCGAAGCCGATGAAGCGGTTGAACTGGATACCTTGTATGACGAGGCGGTTGAATTTGTCACTAAAGGTCGACGTGTCTCCATATCAAGTGTGCAACGTAAATTTAGAATTGGTTATAACCGTGCAGCACGTATTGTTGAAGATATGGAAAACCAAAGTGTGGTAAGTTCACCAGGCCATAACGGTGCCCGTGAAGTATTGGCACCACCACCTGTAAGAGATTTGTAGGTGTTATTTTCCCCGACTTATGTAGTCAAGTTATAAGGATAACTGAATGAATTTTTCCCTAAAAAAAACAGTACTTTTATCATTTTTTTCTGTTGTTGTATTAAGCAGTGCAAGTACCTCCGTTTTTGCTTTGCCGTTCGATGAACCGACCAATGTTATAGAAAAGCAAAGCAACGATGCTCTAATCATTAAAAGTAATTTAATACAAAAATTAGCAAAACTTGAATATTTTACGGCGAATTTTAACCAGCAAGTTCTGGATGCCGAAGGTAATGAGTTACAAAACGCTTTGGGCACTCTAGCGGTTAAAAAACCTAACTTAGTACACTGGAAAACGGCAGAACCAGATGAGTCATTAATCGTTTCAGATGGTGATACCTTATGGTTTTTTGACCCGTTTGTAGAGCAGGTTAGTGCTTATCTTTTAGAAAAAGCGTTACTCAACACCCCCATTTTATTATTAACAAGCAGCGATCCAACACTATGGCAACATTATAGTGTTAGCTCAACCGATGAAAACAATTACCTCATTCATGCTAATGATACTAATGCCCAAGTGAAGACGTTAGAATTACGTTTTAAGAAAAATAGTAATATGCTTACCAGCTTTACTATTTTAGACGCAACAGGGCAGTTAAGCCTGTTTAAGCTTTCACAGTTTGACCAAGTAACTGTTCCCAAAAGTGCACTATTTACCTTTAAAATACCCGAAGGTGTTGAGTTAGATGATCAACGCTAACGACGACGCTAATGGCTCTTTACCTTTAGATTTCGCTGATGAAGGAATGATTAAAACTGACAATGACGATGATCAGTTTCAACCATTAGCGGCCAAACTTCGCCCTAAAACATTAGCCGATTATCAAGGTCAACAACATATCTTATCGCCAGGTATGCCGTTAACGATCGCGATTGAGCAGGGGAAGTGTCATTCTGTTATCTTTTGGGGGCCGCCGGGTACAGGCAAAACCACCTTAGCAGAAATTATCGCTAGTCATGCAAATGCCGAGGTTGAACGCTTATCGGCGGTAACCTCGGGTATTAAAGATATACGTCAAGCAATAGATAATGCTAAGCAACGTTTACTTCGCCATAAAAAACGCACCGTATTATTTGTTGACGAAGTTCACCGTTTTAATAAAGGACAGCAAGACGCTTTTTTGCCTTTTATTGAAGATGGCACCATTATTTTTATTGGCGCGACCACTGAAAATCCCGCTTTTGAACTTAACCAAGCGGTTTTATCACGTGCACGTGTTTATACTTTAAAAAAGTTAACGCGTGATGATTTATCAATTATTTTAACGCGCGCTTGTGAAAATCAGCAAAACAGCAAAAACATTAAGATATATATTGCCGATAATGCCCAGCAGCAATTATTAACCTTGGCTAATGGCGATGCACGACGTCTATTGAATGTCTTTGAAAACTGCGTTGATATTCTGTCAGGATCCAAAATCACCATTACTTTAGAAACTGTTGTACAAGTAGCGGGCAATAAAATTGCTTTATACGATAAGGGTGGTGATGCCTTTTATGATTTAATCAGTGCTTTTCATAAATCTGTGCGCGGTAGCTCTCCTGATGCCGCACTTTATTGGTACGCGAGAATATTAGCAGGGGGCGGAGATGCACTTTACGTCGCCCGTCGGCTGTTAGCGATCGCCAGTGAAGACATTGGTAATGCCGACCCTAGAGCAATGCAACTCGCTATTAATGCTTGGGATACTTTTCAGCGTGTCGGACCTAGTGAAGGTGAGCGAGCTATAGCTCAAGCAACTGTATACATGGCTTTAGCACCGAAAAGTAATGCCGTATATATGGCTTTTAATCAGGCCAAAGAGCTTGCTAAAAATACTGCAGAGCTCGACGTCCCCTTCCATTTAAAAAATGCCACCAGTAGTATTACTAAAGAACTCGGTCATGGCAGCGAATATAGGTACGCTCATAATGAAGATAATGGCTTTGCTGCAGGAGAAAATTATTTTCCTGAATCCTTGCAACATACCTCGCTTTATCAACCAACAGACCGTGGCTTGGAAAAACAGTTAAAAGATAAACAAAATTTTCTCAATGAATTAAATAACCAAAGTAATAATAAACGTTATGACTAATACCATTAGTACCTTTTCATTATATCTATTTGTAGCACTTGGCGGAGCGTGTGGGGCAAGTCTACGCTTTTATTTTTCGCAATTAATATTGAATTGGCTCGGAAAAGGTTTCCCTTTTGCGACATTGGCGGTTAATATTTCCGGTTCATTGATCATGGGTACCTTATATGGTCTTATTGAAAATGGTGTAATTGAAGTAAGTGTCTACCGAACCCTAATAGGTATCGGGTTTCTAGGAGCTTTCACCACATTTTCAACCTTTTCATTGGATACACTTTTGTTAATGCAACAAGGTGAATTCCTAAAAGGCATGATAAATATATTACTTAATGTCAGCTTATGTGTTTTTGCTGCTGGTATTGGGCTGTACTTAGTAACTTATGCGACTAAGTAAGCAGAGCTAAAATAAATAAACAACCACTTAACTTGTAGATGTGAATAAAATGCTTGATCCAAAATTATTTAGAAATGATATCGAAGCCACTGCGGCACAATTAGCGAAACGTGGCTTTTCTTTAGATACTGCGTTATTAATCGATCTAGAAGAGCAACGAAAAGCTTTTCAGATCAAAACCCAAGAATTACAAAATCAACGCAATACCCGTTCAAAATCTATTGGCCAAGCTAAAGCGCGTGGAGAAGATATTCAGCCATTATTAGCTGAAGTGAGTCAATTAGGTGCTGATCTAGATGCTGCCAAAATTGAACAAGATGATGTGCTTGCTAAAATTGATGATATTCTTTCGGCGGTACCAAATTTAATCGACCATTCAGTCCCAGACGGGGCAAGTGAAGATGATAATGTTGAAATTAAACGCTGGGGAACACCCCGTGTCTTTGATTTCGAAGTTAAAGATCATGTTGATGTTGGTGCTGGTATTGGCAACGGTTTAGATTTTGAAAGTGGTGCTAAACTTGCGGGAACACGTTTTGCGGTTTTACGTGGCCAAATTGCTAAAATGCACCGTGCGCTTGCACAGTTAATGCTTGATGTTCATACCGAAGAGCATGGTTATCAAGAAATGTACGTGCCTTATTTAGTGAATCAAGATTCACTTTATGGCACAGGACAGTTACCTAAATTTGGTGAAGATTTATTTCACACTGATTTAAGTAATAAAAAATTCTCTTTGATCCCAACGGCTGAAGTCCCTTTAACAAATTTATTAAGAAATGAAATTGTAGAAGAGGCAGAGTTACCTATTAAGATGTGCGCGCATACCCCATGTTTTAGAAGTGAAGCCGGTTCAGGTGGTCGTGATATTCGCGGTCTAATTCGCCAGCATCAGTTTGATAAAGTTGAAATGGTGCAGATTGTTAAGCCAGAAGATTCATTTACCGCGTTAGAAGCCTTAACAGGTCATGCTGAAAAAATTCTTGAAAGATTAGAATTACCTTACCGTACCGTTATTTTATGTACGGGTGATATTGGTTTTAGTGCAACTAAAACATTCGATATCGAAGTATGGTTGCCTGCACAAAATACTTACCGTGAAATCTCTTCTTGTTCTAACATGGGCGACTTTCAAGCTCGCCGCATGCAAGCACGATTTAGAAGCAGTGAAACGAAGAGACCTGAATTATTGCACACCTTAAATGGCTCTGGCTTAGCGGTTGGTCGTACATTAGTCGCTATTTTAGAAAATTACCAACAAGCTGACGGCAGTGTAAAAATTCCAACAGCATTACAACCTTACATGAATGGTTTAACACAGATAGGCTAACGCTACTTGTTAACCTTCCTCTATTAATAGCAATAAAAATCCAATACCTAGGTATTGGATTTTTTTTGTTTTAATTTGAATTTTTAATCTGGTGATCGGGTCTATAAATATAACTATTTCGTTATTATATTATTTATAAAGGTGAGTTGTGTTGAAGAGTTTATTTATTCAAGCTGTGGTGTTTTTAGCTATCTTTCAAGCACTGACAATGTTCAGAGAATCAGACATGCTATCAACGGGAGAACAGATAACGCCACAAACTGTTTCATTAGAAACGCTCGATGATAAAACCATTGAACTTGCCAATTTTAAGAAAACTACCATTATTTATTTTTTTGCTCCTTGGTGTCAAATATGTCATATCAGTATCAGTAATCTTCAAGAGACATATGAAAAGAACCAACAGATAAATGTTATCGCCATTGCATTAGATTATGTCGATAAAAAAGAGGTCTTTGAATTTTCTAGCCAGCATCAATTAACTTTCCCTATTGCCTTAGGTACAGAGCAAATCAAGCATCAATTCAAGATAGAAGGTTATCCAAGTTATTATGTCATTGATGATAAAAATACCGTTATTGCAAAATCAATGGGCTATTCTTCTGAAATTGGGCTGTTTCTTAGAACACTTTAACGCATATTACTTCTGATCTTTTAATTGTTTGTGTACACTGTGGCTATTCATAATAAAAATAGCAGATCCTGTCATGCAAATTACCTCTAACTTTGATAGTGGAAATATCCGCGTTATTGATGCAAGCCAAGCCGATAATATTCAACTTGAAATTGTTAAAGACAACCAATCTGATTTTTATCAGTGGTTTCATTTTAAACTTAATAATACCGACCGTTGTGAACATACCCTTCATTTAATGAATGCTGGAACTTCTGCTTACACAGAAGGATGGACAGATTATCAAGCAGTGGCGTCCTACGACCGTGAGCATTGGTTTCGAGTACCAACTGAATTTGATGGAGAAAAACTGAGTATTACTTTAACCCCAGAATATGATTCAGTTTATTTTGCTTATTTTGCTCCGTATAGCTATGAACGTCATCAAGACTTACTGCATCAAGCGCAATTAGATATTGATTGCCAGTTGCAAGTTTTAGGACAAACCCTTGATGGACGCGATGTGTCAGTATTAAAAGTTGGAGAAGAAGGTCCCAAGAAGAAAGTTATTTGGGTTACTGCTCGTCAACATCCTGGCGAAAGTATGGCTGAATGGTTTATGGAAGGTTTTATTGACCGTTTGCTCGATGAAGACGATGGTGTTGCTCGCTCACTCTTAGACAGTTCGGTGTTTTATTTAGTGCCTAATATGAATCCTGATGGTTCAGTTCGAGGACATTTAAGAACAAATGCTATCGGTACTAATTTAAATCGTGAGTGGTTAGAGCCTTCAATGGCAAGTAGTCCAGAAGTATTCTTGGTGCGTGAGAAAATGTTAGCTACCGGTGTTGACATGTTTCTTGATATTCATGGCGATGAAGCTCTACCGTTTAACTTTGTTGCTGGCTGTGAAGGTGTCCCCGCATATGACGCTAAACATCAAGCCTTAGAAGAAAAATTCAAAGCCATTCTTCTAGCGGTAACTCCTGAGTTTCAAGATGACAAAGGATATGATAAAGATGAACCCGGCCAAGCTAACTTAACTGTGGGTGCTAATTGGGTTGGTAATAACTTCAAATGTTTGTCTTATACCGTAGAAATGCCTTTTAAAGATAATGACTTATTACCAGACCGCAGTGTCGGTTGGTCAGACACGCGTAGTAGCTTATTTGGTCGTGACTTTTTAACGGCTATTTATCATGTTGTTGATGATTTACGCTAAACCTATCTAAAATCAATAATTGAAGTTCGATGATCGTTTAAGTGCTATATCAAGTTGCACTTAAATGATTAGCGGCCCTCAACCGTCGAACAACAAATTAAATAATAATAATAATAAATCTGGAGTGTCATGTGGAAGCGATTGTAAATACCATTAACGGCTATATTTGGAGCCCGTACTTAATTTATCTCTGTTTAGGAACGGGGGTCTTTTTCTCTGTTTTAACGCGATTTGCGCAAGTACGTCATTTTAGAGAAATGTTTCGCCTATTGCTTTCGGGTAAAAGCTCAGAAAAGGGTATCTCATCTTTTCAAGCCTTAGCGGTGTCTTTATCTGGACGTGTTGGTACTGGTAATATTGCAGGGGTTGCCGCTGCCATCGGTTTTGGTGGACCTGGCGCGGTATTTTGGATGTGGGTGGTTGCCTTTTTAGGCGCAGCAACGGCTTATATCGAATCAACTAATGCTCAAATTTATAAAGAAGAAGAGGACGGTCAGTACCGTGGTGGCCCAGCTTACTACATTGAAAAAGCCTTAGGTCAAAAATGGTATGCTTGGATATTTGCTTTATCAACTATTCTTGCCTGTGGTGTTTTATTACCTGTTGTGCAATCAAACGGCATCGGTGATGCTATGGTCAATGTGTTTGGCGCCGGTGGTTCAGTTAGCTCTTTTATGGGCGACTTACCTTTAACGAAAGTATATACCGCAGTATTTATTGTTTTATTACTTGGTTTTATCATTTTTGGTGGTGTTAAGCGTATTGCTAACTTTACCCAAATTGTGGTGCCTTTTATGGCGCTTGCTTACATTATCATTGCTTGTACTATCATAGCATTGCATATTGATCAGCTACCTGGTGTCTTTATGCTAATTATTACCGATGCTTTTACTCCAATGGCGGGGTTTGGTGCAGCAATTGGTTGGGGTGTTAAACGCGGAGTTTATTCAAATGAAGCCGGACAAGGTACTGGACCACATGCTGCTGCTGCTGCAGAAGTTGAACATCCAGCGCAACAAGGATTAGTGCAAGCCTTCTCAGTTTATATTGACACCTTATTTGTTTGTTCTGCTACTGCGTTTATGATCTTAATCACACAGTCGTATAATGTTATGCCAGAAGGCGCGACTAGTTTTGTTGTTAGTAACTTAGCCAGTGACGTTGTTATTAGTGGTCCTGCTTTTACGCAAATTGCGGTCGATAGTGTTTTAACCGGTTTTGGTAAACCCTTTATTGCTATTGCTTTGTTTTTCTTTGCCTTTACAACGGTACTAGCTTATTACTTTATCGCGGAAAATAATGTTTCTTATATTAATAAAACAATTAAAATGCCGGCACTTAGATTCCTCCTTAAAGTGGTGCTAATGTCAGCAGTCTTTTACGGTACTGTTGCAGAACCTAGTGCTGCTTGGAGTCTTGGTGATATTGGTGTTGGGTTAATGGCTTGGTTGAATATTTTTGCACTTATCGCCATCTTCTTTATGGCTAAGCCCGCGATTAAAGCACTAAAAGATTATGAACGTCAGCAGAAACTAGGGGTGACAAAATTTACCTTTGACCCTAAAAAGCTGGGTATTGAAAAAGCTAAATTCTGGGAAGATCGTTTTAATAAAAACAAGTAATTTTATTTATAATTGATTTACTTTTATTAATTTGCAATAAAAGTAAAATTACTTTAAAAAACGTCCAATAGGACGTTTTTTTTTGCTTAAATTTAGGTAGAATATTAACACTAATTATTTTATGGAGCGTCATCTTCCTATGGCTGTAATTAATTGCCCAAACTGTAAGAAAAAGATATCTGACAAAGCGAAGTCTTGCTCTCATTGTGAAATCGATTTGACCAAAGTTGATGCCAGTCAAATAGCATCAATGAAAAAATTGAGCAAAATAGATCAATCCCAAAAACTGATGAATCACTCATTTATCGCTATGTTACTTTTTTGTGGTGGTTTTTTATTTTTGTATTGGCAAGACGCACAGCAGGGCACATGGCAATATTTTATAAGTATTGGTGCGGCAGTGCTTGGTTTTATTTGGTATATTGCAACTCGCATTCGTTTGCTTATGCTTAAATACCGAAATTAACATTAACTTTTCTCGTAAGAATTAAGAAACAAAGGCTGTAAATATAACAATGGATATTATTTCATTAGTAGACGATATGTCAGAAGAAATGTACTTGCGCTTAAAGTGTGCCGCTGAAACGGGCAAATGGCCAGAGGGAACTACAGTTGATACAGCACAAAAAACATCAGCGCTGCAAATTACCATGGCTTATCAATCAAGACATTTAAATTCAGATCAAATCTTAAGCGTTGGTGCAGATGGACTTATCGTAGATAAAACTAAACGCCAGTTGAAAAGCGAGTTCGCTGATCTTAAAAACAACCCAGACAATAATATTGCAAGGTTTTCCGATTTATGATTTTTTCTAAATTTTTCAAAGCAAAATGGCAAAGTAAAGAACACAATGTTCGGTTAACGGCAATCAGTGAAGATTTATTACTTAGCAATCCCGATGACTTAGTTATATTAACAAATCTTGCACAAACAGACCCTAACGAATTAGTGCGCCGCGCTGCTCTCATTAAAATGGCTGACTTTACTGTTTGGCATAAAAACAGTATCGACAACGATAATAAAAAAGTCCGTGAATATTGTCTTAAGCAAGTAGAAAAGATTCTGCTTGGCCAGCACGAAATAACGATCAGTAATCAAGACAAATTAATCTTATTGAAAAGCAATGATAAGTTACCGTCCTTGGAACTATGGTTACAAAATGAAACACAAGCCGATGTTGTTATCGCTTTATTTGAAAAAATTAATAAACCATCGTTAACCCATTCAATATTTACCCATAAGCAAGATGAAGTCGTACAAGCTTATTTACTCAAACAAGTATTGCCTCTTGATGTATTAGATAAATTACTTAAAAAATCATGTAATGAAAAAATAAAAACTAATATTGAGCAACAGTTACAACATTTACACGAGTTGGCAGAACAACCTGACAAAATTAAAAAAGGTGTTCAGTTAGTTTTAGCAAAGTTACTTGCTTTGAAAGAGGTCAATGATTATCTGCAACTCAAAGAAAAACAAGCTGAATTAGAAACGCAGTGGCAAAACTATTATCAAGATTTCTCTTGTCTCTCTTCGCCAGAAGCTGAGAACTTTACAGAAAAGTATAAAATAATTAATAGCCAACTCATTAAACATTTTTCTCCGTTACATGAAGCCCATCAACAAGAAATCATTGCTGAAAAATTAGTGGCAGACAAACGTTTGGCTAATGAGCATTTTAATAGTGCCCTTAATGAAATGAGTAAAAAGCTTACCACAACAATTTTTGAAAGTGGTGATCTTGATGAAGCTGAGTATCAAGATAAACTTGAACAATTACGCGAAGAAATAACCTCTTCAATATTAAACAGTAAAGAACAACAGCACTTTATTGCTTTAGTAAAAGCCCAAGCAAAAAAACTGGCTCAATTGCCTGAGATTGCACAATCGGTGAGTGATGCAACCCATCTAATTTCAAAAATATCACAAGTTGCTTTACCTAAAAACATTGAAGAATTGAACCTGCGTAAACCTCTGTTCGATCAGTGGTTACAAGAATGGAAAACTGTTGAGCTAAAAGCGGCAGGGGTATTACCACAATCTATTGTTGACGCCTTTAAAGAAATAAAACAACAATGGCAGCAAGGCCTAAAATCGTTAATTAAAGAACAAGGCTTACTCTTATCACAATGCCAGAAAAAAGTTGCTGACGTAAAGCGCTTAATAATGACGGGTAAGTACAATGCGGCTTTTGGTGTTTTCAAAAAAGCTAAAAAACATTTTGATGGTTTATCAGAAGAGCAAAAGTCACGAGTTCAACGTGACTTTGATGATATAGCAGATAAAATTGCCGAATTAAGTGATTTAGAGCAATCTATTGCTACGCCTAGAAAACAGCAGTTACTTGTGGATATTAAGTTACTCGTTGATCAGCCCATTGATAATCCCAATGAGCAAGCAGCAAAAGTTAAACAATTTCGTGTTACGTGGAATTCACTTGGACATGCTGAAGAATCAATTGAAAAAGAGTTAAATTACCAATTCAACGCACTTTGCGAACAAGCTTTTGCTCCATGTCGGTTATTTTATGCAGAACAAGAAAAGTTACGTGAACTACATCTTGAATCTCGCCAACAACTTATTAGTAAAGCGCAAAGCTTTGCCGACGACTTTTCTGCAAAACTCAATGAAGGCATTGATAATGAAGCCATCGATTGGAAGTTTACTGATGCAACACTCAATAAATTAATACAGCAATGGCAAAACGCGGGGCAGGTTGATAAAACTAAATTCAACTTACTTAGTCAATCGTTTACGGCGAGCTTACAACCCGTTAAAGCTGAATTAAGAAATTATCATCAACGTAACAGTGATAGCAAAAACCTATTGATTGCTCAAGTTACTCAAGCATTGAACGACGATGACGTTTTCTCTGCAATTGAGAGTGTTAAAAAACTGCAAACACAATGGCAAGCCATTGGCTACAGCGGTCAACGTGAAGAGAATCAGCTTTGGCAAAAATTTAGAAAAGTGAATGACCAGCTATTTTCAAAGCGTGATGAAGCTAAGTTGCTTGAACAATCGAACCGTGAAAATCAACAAATTGAATTATCACAACAATTACAAAGCTATCAGCAACAACTAGTCGCGGATATATCAGAAACAGCATTATTAAGCTTACAAGTAAGTATTGAAGAATTACGAGTAAAAATTACCAGTCAACGTCCGGTAATAAGAAGTGCCGTAACCTTAGCTGAAAAATTACTTGCGCAAATATCTCAACAACTCATGCAAATGACAGAAAACAAAAAGGCCAAGATTTGGCAACTTGTTTTCGATTGCTTAGAAAGTTTAGCTACTAATAAACCGGAAACGGCAGCAGATTTTTCTGAAACACTGGTAGATTTACCCAATGTTTGGCAGAAACGTTTACAAGAGTGTTATCAAAACAGCAAACTGATTGACAGAAGTAACAAAACCCTTGAACTCGAAATTTTAGCAAGTAAAGAGTCACCTGCAGAATTTAAAGCCGAGCGGATGCAAGTACAGGTACAATTATTACAAAATCAAATGTTGTCAGGGCAATCTATCGATTTAACTAAATCGCTTATTGAATGGTTAAAATTAGGGGCGTTATCTGCAAATGATTTACCATTACTGGCCAGAGTTAAACCTATTTACTGTTAAGGTAACTTAAGTTTTATATGAGTTGAATATGAGTTTATTTCATTAATTATACTTATCAATACCCCCAAAGCCACTGATTATTTAGTGGCTTTATCTTTTCTGGTGTTTACTAAATATTGCCAGTTTTTTAAGGAGAGTAAAAGCGGGCTACTATTATATTTAATGTTGATTTCATTCTGTTTACTGGTAACGCGTAACTATTTATTTAAAGGATAATCCTTGTAAATCGACGAGAATAAGTACCGGTATTGTTTTAAACTGTTGATTTTAAATGTTTTATATTATTTGTTTGGGCTAGGGGTGATTTGGCAGTATAGGAGAGATAAATAAGGCTGCCATGTTTCTTAATCATAGCAACCAGAGCGTAATGGTTTAATGAGTCGTGAGTTCACCACGGAGATTTTCTTGTAAAAGACGACAAATTTCAGCTTGAGGTAATTCTTTACTGAGTAAGTAATGTAGTTTAGTTAATGTTGCTTCTAGCGTCATATCACCACCACCGACAACACCACATTTACTTAATGCGACGCCCGTTGCATAACCTTCCATATTCACAGTCCCTTTTATACATTGGCTACAATTTACCACGACAATTCCTTGATGATAAGCTTGCGTTAAACAAGCAAGTAGCTGTTCATCTTGTGGCGCATTACCGACGCCATAACTGCGAATAATTAACGCTTTTACCGGTTGCTTGATAATATTGGCGACTAATTCACTAGAAATCCCTGGGTACAAATGAACAACACCTATCGGTTGTGGTGTTATTTGTGCGACCGAGAATGGTTGGGTAACAGCAACGTTGAGTTTACCTTCAAGGAGCTTAATATTAATTCCAGCTTCTAGAAGTGGCGACATATTGGGGGAATCAAAAGCGTTAAAGCCATCAGCGTAAGCTTTAATGCAACGGTTACCCCGGTATAATTTATTATTAAAATACAAGCCCACTTCATTAATGGGGTAGTTTGCCGCAATATAAAGTGAATTTAACAGATTTACTTGTCCGTCTGAGCGTAATTGGCTTAACGGAATTTGTGAGCCGGTAACAATGACAGGTTTAGATAAATTTTCAAACATAAACGAAAGCGCAGAGCTGGTATAAGCCATGGTATCTGTACCATGAAGAACAACAAAGCCATCGTAATTATCGTAATTAGCTTTTATATCATCGGCAATACGTTGCCAATCTTGCGGTGTCATATTTGATGAATCAATTAATGGTGAATATTCATTAATGGTAAAGTCAGGCATCTCTTGTCGATGAAAATCAGGCGTACCATTAATCGACTCGGTTAAATGTCCTTTTACCGGAACACAACCTTGGCCGCTGTTTTTCATGCCGATGGTACCGCCAGTGTAGGCGATATAAATGCGTTTTTTCATACTGTTACCTTAGAATTATTACTGTCTTGTCGTTTGGTCTGATAATCACGTGCGCTTGTTAAATATTGTTCTTTATTCACTTCCATGTGAATATAACAAAGCGATTTAGGTCACTGCGAACTAATTAATTTCACAGGTCATACATAAGGAGTAAACCCCTTGCGGATCATTAAGTATGTTGAGGTGAGATAGCTGTGCTTTCATTTCTAAAAATAATTTATCCGTATTGCTTAGAGTCATTATTTCAGTTTCAGGAAAGAAAGTCTTCGCTTGACCTAATAACCCTTGCAGGAAAAGATCTTTTGGCGTTTGTTCTATTTCAATCAATAAGGTTTCAAACGTTGCTAACTCGGCTAATTCTGCTGCTGCATTAATAGCGGTCGTTAAGTTGCCTAACTCATCAACAAGCCCTAACTCTTTCGCTTTTGCACCTGACCAGACACGTCCTTGGGCTATACTATCAACTTGCTCAAGGCTCATATTTCTATTTTCAGCGACAAGGCCAATGAAGTCTTGATAGCCTCTATTAATATTTAATTGAAATACTCTTGCCATGCCATCAGTCAGTGGGCGGGTTACACCAAATCCGGCTATATCAGTGGTACCAACGCCGTCAGTGTAGACACCTAGTTTGCTTAATGAGTTCTCAAAGGTCATGAAAAATCCATAAATACCAATTGAGCCAGTGATCGTTGCTGGAGAAGCTATTATCTTATCAGCAGGTGCCGATATCCAATAGCCCCCAGAAGCGGCATAAGTTCCCATTGAAGCAACAACAGGTTTTCCTGCTAACTTGATCAGTTCAATTTCTTGACGAATAATTTCAGAGGCATAAGCACTTCCACCGGGGCTATCGACACGAAGAACTACCGCTTTCACCTTATTGTTTAAACGCGCTTCTCTTAATAGTGATGCTGTACTATCCCCGCCAATGGTTCCTGGCTTTTGGCGACCATCTAAAATAGTCCCCTTAGCAACAATAACGGCGACTTTATCGGTATTTGGGTTCACCATTGGATACAAAGGTTTAGTAGCAGACAAATAATGTTTGAAACTAATATTATTATAGCTATCACCGGCTGAATTTTTTCCAACAAGTTTAATCAAAGACAGCTTCATCTCTTGACGATTTTTTAATGCGTCAACCCAAAGATTATCTAAAGCATACTGCGCAATATTACCATCAGCTTGCTCAAGTTTTGCCACTAAAACATCAGCATTTTCATCAAAGTTATCAATCGAAAATTTTCGGTTGCTTGCGACATCACTTTTATATTGTGACCATAAATCAGTTAACCATAATTTGTTGGCTTCTTTAGCTGCCGCTGACATATCGTCGCGCATGTAAGGTTCTACAGCAGATTTATAGGTACCGACTCGAAATATATGTTGGCTAATAGAGAGCTTATCTAATGCGGATTTAAAATAAAGTTGATAACGGCCATAACCGTCAAGTAACAACCAACCACGAGGATTGAGCCATACTTCATCAGCAGAGCTTGCCAAGTAATATTGATCTTGAGAATATTGATCGCCAACAGCAATTATTTTTTTACCAGCAGCTTTAAACGTCTCTAAAGCTTGGGCAATGTCTTGTAATTTACTTAAACCCGTGCTGTTAAGTCCTTGAAGCTGTAATACGATCATTTCTATACGGCTGTCATTTTTTGCTCTTTCAATGACATTCAATAAGTCGCTAAGTAAAACTTCTGGGTTTTTTTCTTTTTCTTCTAAGGCTTCTGATATTAAAGCATCCATCGGGTCAATCGCATTCTTTTGTTCAACGATATCTCCAGTAAGATTTAACACTAAGGCTGTATTGTTAGGAACAACGATCTTGTCATCATCGCTGCCAAGTGCCGCGATAAATAAAAATAAAACCAGAAAAAAAACAACATTAATAATTATTTTTCTAAATGAATTTAATAAACTAAAAAATTTTAAAGTAACTCGTTTTAAAGCACTTTGCTTTACAGGAGCATTAGGTAACGATGTGGGTTCTGTCATAATATCCGGCACAGTTAGTATGTAATTGTAATTACTGGCTATGCTACTTAATTATTGATCACTTATGTAGTCTGATTAGTAAATAAATGTGTTATTAGCGAACTTTTTTCATTATATGTTACGCCTTTGATTTTTTGTGCAGGTCGGTTGACCCGTATTGATTATTATCTATGTTGTTTATTAAACAAGATGTAGGGATCCGCGTGCACTTTGAAGGATAACGGGTATATAATCCTTAGTATTGAAACTACCCATGAGTCTTTATAATTAATGAATGCCAAAGAATTATTATTAAAACGACAATCTAATCCTAGGTTAATATCACCAGCCCCTGTTGCTAGCGATGTTGAATTTATATTGAACGCTGGAATGCGTGTTCCTGATCACGGTTGTTTATCACCATGGTTTTTTACCCTAGTTAAAGAACAAGGGTTAGATAAGTTAAGCCTGATATTTGAAGATGTAGCTAAAGTTCATCAGTTTACTGAAGCTAAAATACAAAAAGCTAAAAATATGCCGTATCGTGCACCGTTAATTATCGTTGTTAGCACGCGGTATCAAGCGCACGACAAAGTGCCTAAATTTGAACAAGCAATCGCAGCAGGTTGTTGTGCCCATGCTATGCAAATGGCTGCCTTTAGTTTAGGTTATGGCGCTGTGTGGCGAACGGGTGACTTTAGCTACGATCCTTCAGTAAAACGTGGTTTAGGAATAGACCAAGATAATGATATTATTGGATTTGTTTACATAGGCACCGCCGAAAACGATCGTCCTATTAAACCCGCTAAAAGCTTAACGTCTCATGTTTCATATTTGTAAAATAAAGGGGGGGGGAGCGATGAATATTGAAATTTTGGATGCGCCTGAGCAAGCACTAATAGATTTTTTAGATAAAAAAATTGCAGATTTCAATTGGGCGCACTGGGAAGTAAGCGAACGAAAGCCATTAGCTATTCAAATAAAGGACGAACTAGGTAACATTATTGCTGGTTCATCCGCACGCACCTTTGGTAATTGGCTGTTAATTAATACGCTGTGGGTTGACGAGTCACTTCGTGGTAAAAAAATGGGTGTTAAGATATTAGTACAACTTGAAACTGCAGCAGTGGCGAGGGGATGTACGTTAAGTATGCTTGATACTCTGAACTTTCAAGCAATGCCGTTTTATGAAAAGCAGGGTTATCAAACAAAATGGGTACAAGAAAATTATCCAAAAACAGGCTGTAAATATTTTATGGTAAAAGAACTTACTTAGTAAACTAGATATTTCACCCATAAAAAAACCTCAATAATGAGGTTTTTTTATGGGATTATTATTCTTAGCCTAGAACGCAGCGTTGTTTGGCGTTCTTGGGAAAGGAATTACGTCACGAACGTTTTGCATACCGGTAGCATAAGCCACTAAACGCTCAAAACCTAAACCAAAACCTGAATGAGGAACAGTGCCGTAACGACGTAAATCGCGATACCAACTGTAATCATCTTGGTTTAAATTCATTTCGGCTAAACGCGCATCAAGTACATCAAGACGTTCTTCACGTTGGCTACCACCAATGATTTCGCCAATACCTGGTGCTAAAATATCCATAGCAGCAACGGTTTTGCCATCATCATTTAAGCGCATGTAAAATGATTTAATATCTTTAGGGTAATTTTGTAACACGACTGGGCCATTAAAATGTTCTTCGGCTAAGTAACGCTCGTGCTCTGAATTAAGATCAACACCCCAAGCCACTTTGTTTTCAAATTTCTTATCACAATTTTCTAATATTGTAATAGCGTCAGTGTAATCTAAACGGACAAAATCATTATTAATAACAGAATTCATACGGTCAATAACTGTTTTATCAATGCGTTGTTGGAAGAAATTCATGTCATCACTACGTTCATCAAGCACAGCTTGGAAGACATATTTCAGCATTTCTTCTGCGAGGTCAGCAGCATCAGACAAATCAGCGAAAGCGATTTCTGGTTCAATCATCCAAAATTCTGCAAGATGACGTGTTGTGTTAGAATTTTCAGCACGGAAGGTCGGTCCAAAAGTATAAACTTTTGAAAGAGCACATGCATAAGTCTCAACGTTCAATTGACCTGAAACGGTTAAGAAAGTTTCTTTACCAAAAAAATCTTTAGCGTAGTCAACATTACCTTTATCGGTGCGAGGTAAGTTTTCCATATCAAGCGTACTAACACGGAACATTTCGCCAGCGCCTTCACAATCTGAGCCAGTAATTAACGGCGTGCTGATCCAAAAGTAACCTTTACTGTGTAAAAAGCGATGAACCGCTTGAGCTAACGTATTACGAACACGAGCAACAGCTCCGCCCATATTAGTACGAGCACGAAGATGTGCTTGCTCTCGTAAAAATTCAATGCTGTGACGTTTTGCTGCCATAGGATAGGTATCAGGATCATCAACCAAACCAAGTATCTCTACTTTAGTTGCTTGAATTTCAAAAGATTGGCCTTGGCCCGGAGACTCAACCAAAATACCGGTGACTTTAACTGAAGCACCCGTAGTCAATTTTAATATTTCTGATTGATAATTATCGAGATCACTGGGTGCGATAGCTTGAATCGCATCAAAACATGATCCATCATGAACCGCTAGGAATGAAATACCTGCTTTAGAATCACGGCGAGTGCGTATCCATCCGTGTACTGTAACTGCTTCACTTACCGGGTACTTACCAGCAAGTACATCAGTGATTGAGATAACTGACATTATCAACCTCTTTTCTTTATTTAATTATTGTCATAGATTTTGTCGGTGCACAGACCCAGTGTAGAATACTGAATTTATTTGCACTAACTTTAAGGTGTGATATGTTACCTTTACTGCGGTGTTTAACAAGTAAAAGTTGCTGATCCGGTCTATATAAAAACAAAAAACAGTAATATTGACTTTAGAGGGTTTGAATCAATGATGTTGGGATTAAAAAACAGGCGACATTCAACAGATTTTTGGGTTCTCTTAAGCCGAACTTTGGCATTAAGCGGATGGATATTATTCATTTTTGCTATTGTTATGTCTTATTATGCTGCACCAGAGCAAGATTACGGTTTATTGCGCTTTAGAAATATTGAAATAAGGCAATTTTGGTTAACGCCATTAACGGGCTATTTATATATCGTGCTTTGGGTAAGTGCACTTTGTAGTTACCTTTGTTTGGTTGTCGATCACTATCGCACTAGAAGAGAACAAGACAGTAAGCATTTTAATATCGTCCTGCTACTAACGATAACGGTTGCTTGGGTCATCTATATATTAGTGAAACTTAACTTGGCGTAAGATTATTAATAATTCTACGCCGTTTTACTTAACAGCAAATCTGTGTCGGTTAATCTTCAAAACACTGCTGCTCATCGAGTACCGTGCTTATCGCCTTAACAAGTTTCGCTAAAGCCCGTTCATCACTAATAAAGGGTGGCATAATATAAATAAGCTTGCCAAACGGTCTGATCCAGACACCCAATTCAACAAATCTTTTTTGTATCTTTGCCATATTAACCGCAACCCTTGTTTCTACCACACCTATACCGCCTAAGACGCGGGCATTTTTTACTCTTGAATGTTGATTTAACACTAATAAGTGTCGCGTTAAATAATCTTCAATAAAACTCACTTGCTGTTGCCATTCTCCTGTTGCCAAAAGATCTAGACTTGCATTTGCTACCGCACAAGCCAGCGGATTAGCCATAAACGTTGGGCCGTGCATAAAACATCCGGCTTCTCCATCACTGATGGTCTTTGCAATTTCTTGCGTACACAAAGTTGCTGCCAGGGTCATATAACCGCCGGTCAGGGTTTTTCCTAAACACATAATGTCAGGACTTATATCCGCCCAATGACAAGCAAACATTTTTCCTGTACGGCCTAAACCCGTAGCAATTTCATCAACTATAAATAACACCTGATATTGGGTACATAAGGCGCGACAAGCTTTTAAATACTCAGGATGATAAAAGCGCATACCACCAGCACCTTGGACAATAGGTTCAATAATAAAGGCGGCAATATCATTATGGTGTTGTGCAAATAAGGCTTTTAAGGGCGCTAACTCAGCGTTATCCCAAGGTTGATAAAAATCACACTGTGGCGCAGGAGCGAAAATGTTTTTCATTAATACACTTTCAAAAATTTGGTGCATACCATTAACCGGATCGCATACCGACATCGCGGCAAAAGTATCACCATGATAACCATTTTTAACGGTCAATAATTTATGCTTCTCACTTTTGCCCTGACTGTGCCAATACTGTAATGACATTTTTATGGCAACTTCTACCGATACAGAGCCAGAGTCTGATAAAAAAACTTTTTGTAGCGGCTCTGGTGTGATCTCAATGAGCTTCTTACACAAGTTAATAGCGGGTTCATGCGTTAGGCCCCCAAACATAACATGTGCCATCTTTTGTGTTTGATCAACAAGCGCCTGATTTAACTTTGGATGATTGTAGCCGTGTAAAACAGACCACCAGGACGACATACCATCAACAAGTTCTTCACCCGTAGCTAACTTTATATAAACGCCCTTGGCCGATTCAACTAAGTATGAGGGCAGAGGGTTTGACATCGATGTGTAGGGATGCCAAACATGTTTCTTATCAAAATCGATTAAATCTGTGTGTTTTTTGTTCATATGTAAAGCTTGCAATGTTTTTTATGTTGACAATTAATGACTGGCGTATAGATTACCTGCTAATATTTAGCGATGCAATTTTCACATTTACATTTTACAGTAAAGGTTTCACATGTCACAAACGAATATACCTCGTCATGATTGGTCAATAGCAGAAGTGGAAGCATTGTTTGCTCGACCTTTTAGTGACCTTATGTTTCAAGCTCAAACCGTTCATCGTGAACACTTTAATCCTAATGAAGTACAAGTTAGTACCTTATTGTCAATCAAAACAGGTGCTTGTCCTGAAGATTGTAAATATTGCTCGCAAAGTGCACGCTATAATACTGATGTTCAAAAAGAACGTTTGATGGAAGTTGAAAAAGTATTAGAAGCAGCAAAGGTAGCGAAAGACCAAGGGTCAACGCGTTTTTGTATGGGGGCAGGTTGGAGAAATCCAAAAGCTCGTGATATGCCCTTTGTGTTAGAGATGGTCAAAGGTGTTAAAGCACTTGGCTTAGAAACCTGTATGACGTTAGGCATGATTAACGGAGGTCAAGCCGATGAATTACAAGAAGCTGGGTTAGATTATTATAACCACAACTTAGATACTTCTCCTGAACATTATAACTCTATTATTACCACACGCAGCTATCAAGACCGATTAGATACACTGCAAAACGTCCGTGATTCGGGAATGAAAGTTTGTAGTGGTGGTATTGTTGGTTTAGGCGAAAATGCTCAAGACAGAGCGTCATTTTTAGCACAATTGGCTAACTTACCTAAACATCCTGAAAGTGTTCCAATTAATATGCTGGTAAAAATTGCCGGAACACCACTCGCAGATGTTGACGATTTAGAAGCTTTTGATTTTGTTCGTTGTATAGCGGTTGCACGTATTATGATGCCTAAAAGCCATGTGCGTTTATCAGCTGGGCGCGATGCAATGAACGAACAAATGCAAGCAATGTGTTTCTTAGCCGGTGCCAACTCAATATTCTACGGTTGTAAGTTGTTAACAACAGGCAACCCTGAAGCCAATAAAGATATGCAGTTATTTGCAAAATTGGGCATTAACACTGAAACAGTGGCCACCGATGATATTGAGGCTGAGCAAAAAATAACGACTGCCGTTGTTAATCAGCAAAATAAAGAACTTTTTTACGACGCTGCGCTTTAACGTTTATTTACTGATCAAGAGCCAAGCTGAAATTTATGTCTTTTAACTTTATTGCTGAGCAAGTCGCTCAGCAAAAAGAAAAATCACAATATCGCCAACGCCAATGTATAAGCGAGCAAAATGGCCGAGAGGTGGTGGTTGCAGGAAAACGCTATTTAAATTTTTCTTCTAATGATTATCTCGGCTTAAATCATCACCCTTCAATAAATAAAGCCTGGCAAGAAGGTGTCGATAAATACGGCAGTTGCGCAAGTGCTTCCAGTTTAATAACCGGTTTTCATTATGCACACCAAGCTTTAGAAGATGAAGTTTGTCAGTGGTTAAATAAACCACGGTGCTTACTTTATAGCAGTGGTTTTGCAGCTAATTCCGGTGTATTACAAGCCTTGGGTAAAAAAGACTGCCAATTTTTTCTAGACAAGTTAAGTCACGCTTCTTTAATTGATGGTGCTCTGGCTAGTGAAGCTTCAGTGAAGCGATATTTACACAATAATCATCAGCAACTTGAACAATATTTAGCGAAAAGTCCTGTTGACAATAAACTGATTATTTCTGAAGGTATTTTTAGCATGGATGGCGATCGCGCAGACGTTAGCCAGTTAATTATGATTGCTCAGCAGCAACAAGCTATGCTTTACATGGATGATGCACACAGTATTGGAATTATTGGTCATGCCGGTCAGGGCAGTAGTAGCTTTGGTCAGGTCGATATAGTAATGGCAACTTTTGGCAAAGCTTTAGCCACTAGTGGTGCATTTATCGCTTGTGATGAAGATGTTTATGATTACTTAGTCAATTTTTCTCGTCATTATATTTATTCAACCGCGATTTCCCCCGCCGTTGCTTGGGCGACAAAAACCAGTATCAAGCTTGCTCAAAAAGAGTCTTGGCGCAGAGATAATATTTTTGAATTGAGCGCGCTTTTATCAAATAAACTTGATAGTCAAATAACAATAATTCCGTCATCCTCTTCTATTCACGCTATTGTTATTGGCAGCGAAAAAAGAACACTAGAAATATGTCAACATTTGAAAAACAGAGGTATTTGGCTAACCGCGATACGCCCACCAACGGTTGCTAAAAACAGCTCGAGGTTACGCGTTACTATTACTGCTAACCATAAAGAATGCGATATCAATTACTTAGCTAATTGTTTGAATGAGGTTTTACGTTAATGCCTGAAGTGTTAAACAGAATTAAAATAGCTAAGTCATTTGGCTTAGCGAGTCAGTCGTATGATATTTCATCTCGATTACAACGCTATACGGGTAAGCACTTAATGTCTTTATTACCCAACCGTTCAGATCTAACTGTCGTCGACTTAGGCTCAGGTACTGGTTTTTTTACTGACATTCTTGCCAGTAAATTTCAACAAACTATTGGCGTTGATATCTCCGCTAAAATGCTGTCTTTTGCTCAAGAAAACCGCAGTAAGGAAATCTGCTGGTTAGAAGCTGATGCGTATTACCTGCCTTTTAAAGCCAACACAATTGATGTTATTTATTCTAATTTGGTTATTCAGTGGTGTGATCCACTCGATGATATTATTGAAGAAATTTTACGCGTGCTCAAACCAGGAGGATTGTTTATATTTTCCACCTTACTCGATGGCACATTACATGAATTAAAATCATCTTGGGCACAAGTCGATGATGAACAGCACGTGATTGACTTTAAAACAGATGCAAACCTAAAAGCTATTTTTGATAAGGCCTCATGTAAATTACTTGAACAAAAAACTCAAGACTTAGTATTAGAATATCAAAATGTTATACATCTAGCGCGAGAGTTGAAAGGGCTAGGCGCAAACCATGTCCCTAAACAGCAAGGCAAGGGTTTAGCGGGTAAAGATAAATGGCAAAAGATGACTAATTGCTATCAAGACTTTCAAGAACCTAGTGGTATTTATCCGGCGACTTATAAGGTGTATTCTGCAATTATGGTAAAATTAAATGCTTAAAATTTTTATTACTGCCACAGATACTGATGCTGGAAAAACCTATTTTGCGCAAATACTCACCGCAGCCTTAGTTAAAAAAGATTATCAAGTTGCTGTATTTAAACCTATATCTGCAGGGTGTGAGCTTAAGCATACAGCGCAGGGTGAAATACTGGTCAATGAAGATGCACAATTATTGTTGCAGCAAGCAAACTGTGGACAAGGTATTAGTGAAATTAACCCTATTGCATTTGAACCGGCAATAGCGCCACACATCGCCGCTAATTTAATGAATGTTGACATTAAACTCGCTGATATAAATGCGGGTTACGAGCGAATTATTACTAGGGCTTGCGATATTGTTATCACTGAAGGTGCAGGGGGATGGCGACTACCTTTAGGTAAAGGTAGGTTTTTATCTGAGTTCGTACAGCAGACAAAACAGCAGGTAATATTGGTGGTGAATATGAAACTAGGGTGTTTAAATCATGCGGTTCTCACCTATGAAGCGATAGTTGCCGATGGTCTTGATTGTATTGGTTGGGTAGCAAACTGCGTTGAGCCAATGAATTATCTCGCTGAAAATATAGCTGAACTCAAAACACTTATTCCAATTCCAATGATTGCTCAACTCGGTTTTGAAACAAATATCAATAAAGCCAGTTCAAACGTTAATGTATCGTCGATAACGGCACGGCTTTAGCGACTAGTTTTATTTTAAATTATAGATAGAACAAGCAATAAGTGAGTGCCTTAACTGATTTATTGCTTGGTTTATTAATAGATAATTATCAGGCTTTTATCCTTACGAAAAAAGTCTAACGATAAAAGACTATTATGAATTTAATGCACTCCCTTTAACAATCCTCACAACTAATCTTGCAGTGTTTATCACCATGAACCTTGTCAAGTCTTACTCTTTCTTATTTTTCCATCATTTATAAATAATAATTCAGGGAAAACTCTTATTTATTTAACTCACTGATACACGCGCTTGCGATAAAGCCGGAACGTGTTTTATAAGTTGAAGACTTACTGACTCGGTTATCAATTTGTTTAATCAACAACTCCGGTAAGGTGACATTGATTTTATGACTTTTCCCTAAATAGGGTGTTATATCGATATCAAGAATACACCAAATAACATTTGGATAGGCTGTTAGATGATTTTCAATCGTTGTAGCGTGTGGGATGGCTTCACCATATTCGGCCAATATAGAAAGGTGTGCAGCGATACTGTCATTAATATTGTTTAAAGAGACATCAATACTCTCACCATTACCTACACAACCGGGTAAGTCAGGGACGTATGTTTTGTAGTTTTCAACGCCAATTATTTTCTTTAATGCGATAGGGTATTTCATTGTTTTTGCCTCTTTAATTAACGCCCCTGAGTGTAACTCCAACAACCCCGGATAGCAACAGCATAACAACCCTGGTAACTCCTTACTTAGTCACCCATAACTCCGGTAACCCCCTTATTTGCCACAATGGTAACCCTAGTAACCCCAAGTGTGTTGCGAAGTGATTGGTCACTTAGCACTAGACACCTTGTAAATATGGGAAAGTGATAACGAGTTAAATTTTATAGTTATAGATAGTCAAGAATGCTTTAACGAAGCTAATACAGGGGGGTTGGGGTTACTTTGATTAAGTTGTTTGAGGGACATTAACAAACAACAAAGGATTTTTAGTGACTCTTTCTAGCTGAATTATTCACATAAAGTAAGGTAGTAAAGGTATGGATAAACGTTTAATCAATAAAATATTTATTGATGAGATAAAGAGGTTTTATAGCAGGGAGTGTAGTTTTTGAACACAAAAAAAACGGCTAATTTTCATTAGCCGTTGTTATATTATTAACGTGGAGGTTACTTTTTACCGAGTAATAAAAATATTTGTTTAGCTACGTCGGTATTATCAACCTTGCCCTTTAAGACTTCACTGCTTTTACCTAGTGTATGTAAAGGAACATCAATTGCGGTGTGGCCACCTGATGTCCAGCCAGTGTTTGTTCTAATATCTATAATGTTTTTAATTGCACTTGATATGATGTTATTCATGGTGGGCTCTTTAGTCTTTAGTTTTTCTTGTTCATCAAGTGATTTGTAAGTAGCAATTTCCTCAACTGCAAATATTTTGGCCGCTTCAATTTGTTCAACTTCGTTATTTGTTACATCGAAGTTAAGCAATTTACTTAATTCTTGTTGTGTTATTTGGCTGTTAGCTAACTGTTTAGCTATTGTGCTTGGCGAACTTTTCATTGTGCGTAAAACTTCAGGGTGCCACTCATACTTGCCACGTGCACCAACGGTTAAACCACCCGTACTATGATCAGCTGTTAATATAACTAACGTATCAGGGTTTTGTTTTACGTACTCTTCTAAGTACTCCATCGTTTTAGCTAAATCTGACATTTCAGCCATCGCCGTTGCTATATCATTAGAGTGACCAGCCCAATCTACTTGACTAGCTTCAACGAGCATAAAATAACCTTTACTATTTTCTAGTTGTTTAATTGCAACTTTAGTCATGGCGGATAAACGATATGGGTCACTATCATCTAAGGCTGACGGTAAACCAGTATCATCAAAAAGACCAATAACAGGCATATCTGCTTTAAGCGTGTTTAAGGCGTTGTAGTTATCAATATACTGAAATCCTGACGCTTTAAATTCTTCAATTAAATTTCTATCTTCACGTATAAAGTATTTCCAGCCTCCCCCAAAATAGACATCTGCTTTTATACCGTTATCTATATAGCTATCGGCAATAGCATTATAATTGTTTCTGCTTTCATTATGTGTTAAATATCCAGCAGGGGTCGCATGATTTATTTGTGATGTTACGACAACACCTGTTTTTTTGCCTTGTTTTCTGGCAAATTCAAGTACAGTTTCAACGCTATTTTTATTCACGTCTAAAGCAATTGCGCCGTTGTAAGTTTTATAACCCGTGGCAAGTGCAGTAGCACCAGCGGCGGAATCAGTGACAACACCAGAAACACTTGCCGGATAAGTACTAGCTGAGCCAACAAGTAAACGGTCAAATACTGTTTCTTCTACAATGTCAGTTGTTGGGTCGTCGTTAAAGTATCGGTACGATGTTGTATAAGCGGGACCCATGCCATCAGCTATCACCATAATGATATTTTTTGGTGAAGGAATATTCTTAGCAGTCTCTGTATTTAAAAGCATTGCTGTTGAGTCATTATCAATCGTTTGACAGGCTGTTAATGCAAGTATAATGCTAACAGCAGATAGGAGTTTTTTCATTTTTATCTTCTTATGTAAGTGTTAATAATTAATAAGGGTTGGTGATTATTTCAGATGACTATTTAGTCTTCAGTAACAGGTCAATCCATACCATACGGTGATCGGAAGATGCTGCTCTGTTTTTTATTAACCTAAAAGTCTCTTCATTTTCTGTTGGCCAGTAAACGCCTGATTTTTCAATAACTAATCCATATCTCGATGGTAACGCGTAATCGGCTCTCATTCGCCAGGAGGCCGTATGGTAATTTGCATGTTCGTTATTTTTACTGTGCTGTTTTCCCCCTTCACTTTGGGGTAATGCATCTTGAATTTTATCATTATTTAGTAAGCTTGATATGGCCGAATTTAACGCATCACCCTCAACATTAGACGCATTAAGATCACCCAAAATAACAAAAGGTTCAAGGGATTTTAAACCTCCTTTTTGACCCTTGTCATCGTAAATGTATGCTGATTTTTCTGGCGAAATGTAATCATCCCAAAAACGAATTTCATCATGATTACGTTTACCATTTCTATTTTCTGGACCATCAAATATCGGCGGTGTAGGGTGGCTTGCTAAAATATGAACGACTTGCCCATTAACCTCAACTGGAATATCCCAATGAGATTTAGAAGATAAACGCATGTTTTGCCAAGCTTCATCACTAAACCAAGATGTCGAGGTTTTAGGATCGAAAGGTTGCAGGGCGTTAGGCATATCTCGCCACTTAAAGTACTGATAGGTACGAATAGCGTCAGTATTAATTGGGTGCTTTGACAAGAGTACCAAACCAAAGTGACCTGAAAAATGTCCGTAACCAAAACCATCACCCGGCAAAACACCTTGTTTACCGTCGCCATCTAGATCATAGCCTGAATTGACACCCGTATTAACGGGTCCTTGATAAAAATAAGGAAAATCAATTTCTTTTTGTCCATTTTGGCTTTTGTTCAAATAACGTTTAATGAAAGTCTTTAGGGCGTGGTGTTGGTTATTGTTGCTATTATCTTGATTATCAAATTCATTCAGTAACAGAATGTCTGGGTTATTACGCTGAATAATTTCTGCAATATTTTTAATTTGTTGATGATCACTGTCTATGGCTATTTGCAGGGTGTTATTTGAAATATTAGGAGCCTCAGAACTCAGCGCAGACTGATAGTTCAAAGCCTCCATACTTACATTAAATGTTGCTATTTTAAGAGGCTGTGCTTGTGTTCTACTCATATAAGTTAGTGCTAATGTTAAGTAATAGGTTAAGTGTCGATGATTATATCAACGTTAGTGTAAACCGCAGCCACGTAAAATCATGTCAGTTAGAAAAGCGATGACATCTTCAACATCTTCATCTTCGTAATCCGCTCTATTCATAATCGTTAAAATTTGTGTTTCAAAATCGGCATAGTGTTGAGTTGCTGACCAAATAAGAAAAATTAGATGAGTAGGGTTAACATCGCGCATTTCGCCATTATCTATCCATTGCTGGAATAGTTGTGCTTTCTCTCTTACCCATTTTCTTTGATAGGTACGAGCAAAATCTTTCAAATGTTGTGCACCTTGAATAATCTCCATGGCATATATCTTTGAAGATTCAGGGTGTTTAAAAGACATCCTTACTTTTGCTTCAATAAATTTTTCAATAGCTGCTTTAGGACCATCTTCAGGATTTATATCACCTATGCCTTCGTCCCACATTTGTAGGGTATGCTCTAGTACGGCATGGTATATATTTTCTTTATTCTTGAAATAATAAAGTATATTAGCCTTAGGTAGGCTTGCTCTATCGGCAATGGATTGTACCGTAGCGCCTTTATACCCTTGTAAAACAAATTCTGTACTAGCGGCTATTAAGATCTTGTGCTGGCTTAGTGCGCGAATATTCCCTGTTTTTTTTATTTCTTTGTTATTTTTCATTAAGTTGCTCAATATTTAAAATGCATAAATAAAACATTTTTAAGTTAAATTGTTATTATAATTTTACTTTTTTACTATCTGTTGACCAAATAGTTAACTTTTATGGTTTGTTATACTTATCTTTATTTTATCATTGATTTAAATCACTAAATGCCATTTTTCAATGAAATTCTACTATAAATGTTTAGCCATTTATATGAAAGGGAACTTTAGTGCTTTAGTTGATGTTTTTAATTTCTCTATATAAAAACATTTAGTTAAATAATGAGTGTTAATTGGCTTAAGGCCATGTATATATGGCTAATTGTTTATTATGGTTTGTTTTTTATCTAAATTGGCTCACTAAGCTTATAACTAAAAAGCCTTAAACCTGTTTATAGATAACAATATCTTATATAAAGGCCATCTTCGTTATTAATATAAATGATAGTCATAAGCTTAAGATGCATCCCGTTGTTTACTAAGGCTTTTTAAAATACTTTTCTGGTTGATTCCTTTTTAATCACTAACAGATACTATTTGAATTTCAAAAACTCTGAAAATATGTAATGAAAGTGTAATAAAAATCTGGTCTAATTTCATCCGAAATTAAAAACAGAGCAACTGGTTAAGTTTTTTGGTTGCTAAAAAAAATAATTCGTAAACACTTAAAAACGTAATCAAGGAATAACCGATGAACACTCAACGTCTCTCACTTATTTCAAGTGCAGTTATTTTTGCACTTGGCTTATCGACTTCTGCTATGGCAAACGATACCTCCTCCGCTATCCGAGGTAGTATTGAAAATTCAGCGGGTGCTATTTCAGTTAACGCAAAAATTGAAATTATCCACGAACCTTCAGGCACAAAAACGCTTACCACTTCTAACGACGCTGGTAACTTTTCAAGTAAAGGTCTTCGCGTAGGCGGTCCTTACACGATTAAAATCACTGGCGAAAAAGGTGTTACTGTTTACAGAGATATCTTTTTAACACTAGGTGATACCTTTCGTTTAAATGCAAAACTTGAAGCTGCAGACGATGTTGAACGTATTTCTGTAACAGGTAGCAAGATTTTTTCTAATAATATTGGTAGCAACAGTTATTTTGGTGCTGATGATATTGTTAATGCTCCAAGTTTCGACCGTGATATCAAAGATATCGTTCGTAACAACCCTCTAGCCGTTTTATCTTCTAAAGATGGCGAGTTAAGTGTTGCCGGTACTAACCCAAGATTTAACAGCATCAGTGTTGACGGTATTAGCCAAAATGATGACTTTGGTCTGAATGCCAATGGTTACCCTACAACGCGTTCACCTATTTCTCTTGACGCGATTGAACAGGTAACTATCGATGTTACTCCTTTCAATGCAAAAGACAGCGGCTTCCAAGGCGCTAAGATTAACGCAGTAACAAAATCAGGTACCAACGAGTTATCAGGTTCATTCTTTTATGAAACTCAAAATGACGGCATGGCCGGCACACCAAAAAATGGTACAGACGAAGCACCATTAGATTTTGATGAAACAACTTTTGGTGCAACCCTTGGTGGCGCTATTATTGAAGATGAATTGTTTTTCTTCGCTTCATACGAATATTACGAAGCAACATCAACTGTTGAGTGGGGACCAGATGGCGCTAACGTACCTAACTCTGCTGATGCCAGCGTTGCTGATGTTTTAGAAGTACAAAGAATTGCTCGTGAAGTCTACGGCGTAGAGCCAGGCGAATGGGATTTATCTCCTAAAGTAGACGATGAAAAATTATTATTGAAACTCGATTGGAACATTAACGATGATCATCGTTCAGCGTTTACTTACCAATATACTAAAGGTAACAGTACACGTAACCAGTCTACTTATGGTGGCGAATTACGTTTATCATCACATTGGTATGACAGAACTGAAGAATTAAACAACTATGCGTTTAAACTTTATTCTGATTGGAATGACGATTTTTCAACTCAACTTAGCCTAACTTACCTTGATAACCCAACAACTCAAGCTTCATTAGGTGATTATTCTGACACTGTTATTCAAGCTGATTCTGGTGATATCGCAATTGGTGCAGATCACTCTCGCCATTCTAACGATTTACATAAAAAGACTTTTATCATGGCTATAGACGGTGATTACCTAGTTGGCGATCACAGTTTAACTTTTGGTTACCAGTTTAAGCGTTTAGACATTTTTAACTTGTTTTTACAAAACACCAAAGGCGATTACCGTTTTGGTAGTATTGAAGACTTTGAAAATAAAGTGGCAAACAGAGTTATCTACCAAAATGCAACGAGCTTAGATCCAAATGACGCAGCCGCTTCATTTGTTCGTGACGAACATGCTTTTTACATTCAAGATGAATGGATGTTCAATGACGATATTACTATCGACATGGGTTTAAGATACGAAATGTTAGCGTCTAGCGACACACCTATCTTTAACGAACAATCTCAAGCACGTACAGGTTATGACAATACTGACAACTTAGACGGCACGGGTATTTTCTTACCACGCTTTGGTATTAAGTGGGATGCAAGTGATGACCTTATCGTTCGCGGTGGTGTTGGTCGTTATTCTGGTGGTCAACCAACAGTTTGGGTATCTAACTCTTATTCAAACCCTGGCGTTGGAATCGGTAAAGTTTTTGAAAACGGTACCTTTGAAAATGTAGATATTAGCGGTCCACGTCAAGAAGATAAAGACACAGTAGCTAATTCAACCACATTTGCTGGCACAAACTTTGTTGATCCAAACTTTGATTTACCTTCTGATTGGCGCTACCAGATAGCTCTTGATTACCGCTTCGATATTCCGGTATTAGGTGAAGACTTTTTATTAACCACAGAATACTTATACAAAAAGTCAGAGAATACTGCTTTTTGGCAAGATGCAAGTTTGTTGGGTGATGAAGATGGCACGACAGCAGATGGCGGTCGTACTATTTATGATGATGCCGATGGTTCAATTACTGACTTAATGTTAACAAATGCCGGTAAAGATGGTCGTTCTAAAATCTTTAGCGTTGTTTTGAACAAAGATTGGGACAGTGGTGTTAGATTAACAACGTCATACACTAACCAAGACGTAACTGATGCACACACAAGTACAAGTGCTACAGCAGGCAGTAACTTTGGCTATAATACGGTGATTAACCGTAATGACGCTGTAGTAGGTCGTTCTGGTTTTGAAACAGAACACAGATTTGTTGTTAACTTAGGTTATGAAACTGAATTTGTTGCGGGTTACAAAACTAATATCAACTTGTTCTTCGAACGCCGTTCAGGCAAGCCAGTAACTTTCTATGCTGACGGTACTGACGTAGATGGAAGAAGTGGCCCAGGTCGCGACCCTTATGGTTTATTAAGCCCTGGTACTACTAACGATTCGTTCTTACCTTATATTCCTACACCAGGTGATACTAACGTTGTTTTCACTTCAGCGGAAAATGAAGCTAACTTCTTTGAAGCGATTAACGACTTAGGTTTAGATAAATATGCCGGTGGTTACTTACCAAAAGGCGTAATAACTACTCCATGGGTAACAACACTTGATTTAAGCATTCGTCAAGAAATCCCAGGGTTTAAAGAAGGCCACAAAGGTATGGTTTACTTAACGGTTGATAATCTATTAAATCTTGTAGATAGCAGCAAAGGTAAAGTATACGGAAGCGACTTCGGTACTCAAGAGTTAGTTGAATTTACTGTTGACCCAGCAACAAGACAATATGTATATGGCCGTTCTATCTCACAAAATGATGATGGTAGTTACGCAGACAATAAATTTTATACGACTGATTCTGCATGGCGTATAAAAGTGGGTGTTAGCTACAAGTTCTAACCACACTGTAATCTATTGAAATATAAACCCTTTATTTTACTAAAGGGTTTTTTTTTACAAAAAATTTAGCCATGTAAGTGATACCTTAAATGCATTACTTGACCACTTGGTCAGCTATGGTATTCTCACAGGTCTACATTACTCTTGAATTTTTACAATAATGAATAAAAATACCATAGAAATACCTGCAGAATTAAAAGTAGCCGCTAAAGAAGCTTATTTAAAAGCTTATGCGCCTTATAGTAAGTTTCATGTCGGTGCTGCGGCTTTAACCACTTCCGGTACGATTGTCCAAGGGTGTAATGTTGAAAATGCCTCTTACGGTTTAACTGTCTGTGCAGAACGAAATTGCATAAGCCATGCTGTGATAAAGGGTGAGCAAAGTTTTCAAATGATCGTTATATATACCGAGCAAGAAAAAATGACACCTCCGTGTGGCGCTTGCCGACAGGTTATTGCTGAATTTTTTGAACAATCAGCACCTGTGATAGCGTTTAATCACAAAGACAAACAACAAGTGTGGAGTGTCGCTGAGCTTTTACCTGATGCTTTTACGCCAAAATATTTATTGGACATTTAAGGATATCCATCAATGATATTACCCCAAGAAATTATTCGCACTAAGCGCGATGGTAAAATTCTCAATCAAAGCCAAATTCACGATTTTGTTAATGGTTTAGTTGATGGTAGCTTTTCTGACAGCCAAGTCGGTGCAATGGCGATGGCAATTTTTCAGCGAGGATTATCGGTTGAAGAAAAAGTAACGCTCACCACCGCCATGATGAACTCGGGTGATGTGCTCTCTTGGGAGGGCTATGATGCCCCCATCGTTGATAAACACTCTACGGGTGGCGTAGGTGATAAAGTCAGCTTTATGTTAGCTGCTATTGTTTCTGCGTGTGGCGCTTATGTGCCAATGATCTCAGGGAGAGGGTTAGGGCATACCGGAGGTACATCAGATAAATTAGAAAGTATTGCCGGTTTTAATGTAGAACCAACAATTAGCGAGTTTAAGCGAATTGTTAAAGACGTGGGCGTAGCCATTATTTCTCAAACAGATAATTTAGCGCCAGCAGATAAACGCCTTTATGGTATTCGTGATGTGACCGCGACGGTTGAATCTATTCCACTGATAACCGCTTCAATTTTATCTAAGAAACTTGCAGCAGGTCTTGATACTTTAGTGATGGATGTCAAAGTGGGTAATGGCGCGATGATGTCATCTCTTGAAGATGCTAAAGCACTTGCCGATAGTATTTCTAGTGTCGCCAATGGTGCAGGGGTTAAGACTCAAGCGATCATTACTGACATGAATCAGGTATTAGGCACCAGTGCTGGTAATGCCATTGAAATGTATGAAACCGCTAAATATCTGACGGGTAAACAACGCGAACCTCGTTTACATAAAGTCGTTAAAACATTAGCTTGTGCGATGCTTGTGAATTCGGGCTTAGCCAGCGATGAGCAAACCGCTTACCTTAAAATTGACAAAGCCCTTCATTCAGGCCAAGCAGCTGAGATATTTGAGCGGATGATAGCGGCGTTAGGTGGGCCAAAAGATTTTGTTGAAAACCCATGGGGCTCAATGAATAAAGCGGCCATTATTATGGAAGTTAAAGCCAGTCAACATGGCTATTTAGCTCAAATGAACACTCGAGATATTGGTATGTCAGTGGTGGGATTAGGCGGCGGCAGAACTGCGCCAAAACAAAAAGTTAACCACAGTGTTGGCTTCGATAGAATTTTACCGCTTGGGGTTCAGGTTAATAGTGGTGAAGTCATCGCTCGTGTACACGCCAAAGACGAAAATTCAGCGCTGTTAGCCGCAGAGCAATTTAAACAAGCGATCACTTATTCTGAAGAAAGTCCTGAATTACCACCGGTTATTTATTAAATAAGGCCGATATAAACAAAGCAGTTATAGACAATGCCGATATAGGTAATATCTTGCTAACTAATCACTTATTAAAAAAGTGATTAGTTTAAGCAAGTCGCATTAATTACAGCGTACCAAAGATTTTATCACCGGCATCGCCCAGACCCGGTAAAATATAACCTTGCTCGTTAAGTTTCTCATCTATCACACCAATCGTTAACGTGACATCAGGGTGAGCATCCTCAAGCAATTTTATACCTTCAGGGGCAGCGACCAAAAATAGTGCAATGATTGTTTTACATCCCGATGCCTTTAATAAATCTATGGTTGCTAATGCTGTGCCGCCAGTCGCTAGCATAGGATCAATAATAATCGCTGTTCGACTTTCTATATCAGAGATAATATTCTCGTAATAACTTTCTGGCGCTAATGTGTCTTCATTACGTTGTATACCGACAACACTTATTTTTGCACACGGCAGTATTGACAGTGAGCCTTCAAGCATACCTAAACCGGCACGTAGAATTGGTACCAGTGTGGGTTGTTTATCAGCAAGAGTTGGCACTGAAATTTCGCCAGACCAACAAGTTAATGGGATATTTTTAATACTAAGGTGTTGAGTGGCCTCAACCGTTAATAACATTGATATCTCTTTGGTTAATTCTCGAAAGGCTTTAACTGAAATATTATTATCGCGTAGTAAACTGACTTTGTGTTTAACCAGAGGATGAGAGCTTTCAAAAACTGACATGGAATATTCCTTGTTTTTTAAAGGTATAGAGGAAATTTAGCTGAATATATTGTTAGCAACAAGTGCTTTAATCTAGATATTTACCAGACCAATTGTTTAAAATGGGCTCTGCATAATGGCTCATAACGTTCATTGCCGCCCACTTCTACTTGTTGACCTACTTTTACAGGTACACCATTTTCATCTTGTCTGATAACAAAATTAGCTTTGCGACCACAATGGCAAATTGTTTTTAATTCGACTAACTTATCGGCCCAAGCAAGAAGGGCAGCACTGCCTGAAAAAGTTTCACCAAGAAAGTCAGTTCTTATTCCGTAGGCTAATACGGGAATATGTAAGAGATCGACAACATCCGTTAACTGCTTAACTTGTTCAGTTGACAAAAACTGTGCTTCATCAATCAGTACGCAATCTATTTTAGCGGCTTGATGTTTATCTTTTATTTCAGTAAACATATTGATGCTATCATCAAATAAGAAAGCATCTGCGTCTATACCTAAGCGCGAAGCGACTTTGCCTTTGGCGAATCTGTCATCAATTTGCGCCGTATAAATTGCGGTAGTTAAGCCGCGCTCTCGATAATTATAAGACGATTGCAGCAAATGAGTAGATTTACCCGCATTCATTGATGAATAATAAAAATACAGTTGTGCCATGAGTTACTTCTTTATCAAAGGAGATCAGTAGTTAGTTGCTGAGGTATTTTCTGTGCTGTGTCCTAGTGTGTCAAGTAAACTGTTAAGTAAGCTACTTGCACCAAAGCGAAAGTGGTTATTATCAGCCCACTCACTGCCTAAGATACTATCGGCTAAAGTAAGATAAACGGCTGCATCTTCTGCGTTTTTAACACCACCTGCGGGTTTAAAACCGACATTGATATTTTTGTTTTTTATCACTTCAAGCATTATTTTTGCGGCTTCTGGTGTTGCATTTACCGCAACTTTCCCCGTTGAGGTTTTGATAAAGTCAGCACCGGCATTAATAGCAATTTCACTGGCATGTTCAATCAACGCAGGTGATTTAAGCTCACCCGTTTCAATAATCACCTTCAACTTAGCAAATTCACCACAAGCTTGTTTACACACTTTGACCATATCAAAACCAATCGCTTCATTACCTTCCATTAGTGCTCGGTAAGGAAAAACTAAATCGACTTCGTCGGCGCCGTATGCGACAGCGGCTTGTGTTTCAGCTAATGCGATATCTATATCATCATTACCGTGCGGGAAGTTAGTGACGGTAGCAATTTTTATCTGTGGTGTTTGTTGCGCTTTTAAAGTCTTTTTTGCCAAAGGCACAAAGCGAGGAAAAATACAGATAGCAGCAGTGACGCCACCGATAGAGTTTGCTTGTTGACACAAGGTTATAATTTCTTCTTCTGTTTCGCTATCGGTTAAACTTGTCAAATCAATTAACGAAAGTGCGCGTTGAGCGATGGCTTGAAGGTCAGACATAACGTTTATTTTCCTATCAATTATTTATAAAGAAATGAATACGCCAGCAATAGCTGCGCTCATTAAATTAGCTAAGGTTGCCGCTAACATTGCGTGCATACCAAGGCGTGCGATATCACGTCGGCGACTAGGCGCCATTGAACCAATACCACCTAACAAAATTGCGATGGAAGATAAGTTAGCAAAGCCACACAATGCAAAGGTGACGATGGCTTGGGTTACCGGTGAAAGTGTATCTTTAATTTCAACAAAATTAACATAAGCAAAAAATTCATTGACCACAACTTTTTGGCCAATAAAACTACCTGCTTGTAGCATTTCATTAACCGGTACACCAATAATGAAAGCGAAGGGAGCAAACACGTAGCCTAAAATAAGTTCGATGGTAATATTATCGTAGCCGAATAAACCACTAATACCGCCAACAATGGTATTGAGGAGAGCAATTAAAGCAATAAAAGCTAATAGCATCGCCCCCACATTCACCGCTAGTTTTAATCCAGATGCCGCGCCAGATGCAGCAGCATCAATAACATTAGCAGGCTTTTCATCGCCTTCATCAAAGTCTATCGAGTCTTGAACAATTTTTTCAGGCTCTGTTTCAGGGCAAATAATTTTAGCCATCAGTAAGCCACCCGGTGCCGCCATAAACGACGCCGCGATTAGGTATTTAAGTTCTATGCCTAAACCCGCATAACCCGCCATAATAGAACCAGCAACAGAGGCTAAGCCACCAACCATAATGGCAAATAGTTCAGACTGAGTCATTTTAGCAATGTAAGGTCGAACAACTAAGGGGGCTTCTGTTTGACCAACAAAGATATTGGCAGTCGCTGATAGTGACTCGGGTTTACTGGTTTTTAACAGTTTTTGTAAACTACCACCAATAATTTTAATAACCCACTGCATAATGCCAAGATAATAAAGTACGGCGATTAATGAAGAAAAGAAAATAATATTAGGTAAAACACGAACAGCAAAGACAAAACCAACACCATTCTCGTACATAGCGTCTGTGCCCAAGCCACCAAAGAGGAAGTTAATACCGACCTTGGCACTATCAATAACACTTTGAACACTTGAAGTAATCGTGGTCAATACGTCTTTGCCAAAGGGGACATATAAAACAAACGCACCAAGTAATAGTTGCAGCAAAAATGCAAAACCTACCGTACGAAAATTAATGTCCTTTCTACTTTTAGAAATTCCATAGGCAATGGCTAATAAAACAAATATGCCTATTACCCCTCTAAATGCGGCAAAATCCATACATACCCCTTAATATTTTTTATTGTTATTGTTATTGTTATTGTTATTTTTGTAGTGGTAATTTTGACAGTTGACGAATTTTTGCTTTAAGTACTTCTATCGCCATTCTGTTTTTTCCGCCTCGTGTGATCACTATATCAGCCCATGCTTTAGAGGGTTCAATAAATTGATAATACATAGGTCTAACCGTTTCTAAGTATTGATTTGTTACCGACTCAACACTTCTATTTCGCTCGGTTAAATCACGTTTAATTCGTCGAACTAAACAAATATCAAGTGGCGTGTCCATGTAGACTTTTATATCAAACTGATCTCTAAGTGCTTTGTTGGAAAGCAGTAAAATACCTTCAACAAGCACAATCTTCGTTGGTGTAAATACCCGTGTTTCATTTAAACGTGTATGCGTTTTATAACAGTAAATAGGCACGTCGATAGATTTATTTTCAGTGATATTTTTTAAGTGCTCAGTTAACAAGTCATGTTCAAAGGCACTGGGATTATCATAGTTTGTTTGTTCACGTTCAGACATCGACAAATGAGATTGATCGCGATAATAGGCGTCTTCACTTAGAATAGAAATACCGTCTTCACCTAATTCATCGATAAGTTCGTCGTGAATAGTATGCGCAAAAAGGGTTTTACCCGATGCAGAAGGACCTGTGATTGTAATGATTGTCGGTTTATTTGCGTTCAATTGTTTATGCCTGTCGATAATTCAGCTTCAGAAATGGTTTTAATCCTATCATTAGTGATAAAGTGATAGTAATTAACGCTAATTTTATACTTTTACGGTTAAATGATCAAAAATACGTTACTTTATTCGCGTATATTTTAAAGCATCATTTACCCCATTTTCAAAAGATGGTAAATTAGCACAACTTGACCATGTGGTCATGTTTTATTCTGCTATTTATGAATATATATTGAAAAAAGATCATAAAGGAAATGCTATGGCCCGCGCAATAGTTTTAGTAATAGACAGTTTTGGTATCGGTTACTCTGCTGATGCAGCCGAGTTTGGTGATGTAGGTGCAAATACCCTTGCTAACCTCGCTAAAGCATATTATGCAGAGACAGGCAAAGCGATAAACTTACCTAATTTGGCAAGTTTAGGCTTATTTAAAGCTTGCCATGAGGCGTCAAATACCGATTTTCCACAGCAAGGCGGTGAACCTCAAAAAGGGGCTTATGGCTACGCACAAGAGATAAGCACAGGTAAAGATACCCCAAGTGGTCATTGGGAAATGGCAGGTGTGCCGGTTCTCTTTGACTGGGGATATTTCACCAATAAAGAAGAAGCCTTTCCGGCCGACCTAATAGATAAAGTTAACAAAGCCACTGGCTTTAGCGATATGCTTGGCAATTGTCATGCTTCAGGTACGGTTATCTTAGAAAAGTTAGGACAAGAGCATATCAAAACTGGCTTACCTATTTGTTATACCTCAGCAGATAGTGTTTTTCAGGTTGCCGCACATGAAGAACATTTTGGTCTAGACAATCTTTATAAGTATTGCGAAACAGTAAGAGCAGAACTTGAAGGCCTTAATATAGGGCGAGTTATTGCCAGACCTTTTATCGGTGACAACCCAGACAATTTTTCTCGAACAGGTAACCGCCGCGATTATTCGGTATTACCACCAGCACCAACCGTGCTAGATAAAATTTTTGATGCCGGTACTCATGTGATCAGTGTTGGTAAAATTGCTGACATTTTTGCCCATCAAGGTATTAGCGAAAAAACCAAAGCGACGGGCTTAGATGCTTTGCTCGATGCCAGTATTAAACATATTAATAGTGCAGCAGATAATTCGTTAATATTTACTAATTTGGTTAATTTCGACCAAGACTTTGGCCATAGACGTAACCCGGTCGGCTATGCACAAGAACTTGAAGCCTTCGATCTGCGCATCCCTGAAGTTCTCAATGCGATGACCGATAATGATGTGCTGTTTTTAACCGCTGACCACGGATGTGACCCAACGTGGCCAGGTAGCGACCATACCCGTGAGTATGTGCCAGTATTGGCTTATCATCACAATATTGCTTCGGTAAATTTAGGTAAACGAACAACCTTTGCTGATTTAGGGCAAACCATAGCTGAAATGTTTAATGTTGATAAAATGGATTACGGTACCAGCTTTCTAACTGAGCTTAACTTTAACAATAAATAGTGAAGTGGCTTTGATTAAAAAGCTGTTATTCGTGTAAATAATGATTATAAAAAAAGGGGGTAGCAAAAATGCTAACCCCTTTTTTTATATTAAGAATGAACGAATATAACGTTATAGAATACTTTCTAAGGTTAATTCCATCATGTCTTTAAAGGTGGTTTCGCGCTCATCTGCGGTAGTTTGTTCACCGGTTTTAATATGATCGCTCACGGTTAATACCGTTAAAGCTTTTTTACCGTATTCTGCTGCAACGCCATAAAGGCCAGCAGCTTCCATTTCTACCGCTAAAATTCCATACTTTTCCATAGTGGCAAACATTTCAGGCTGCGGAGTATAAAATAAATCCGCCGTAAAAATATTACCAACGCGGACAGGTTTATTTAATCGTTCAGCCGTATCTACAACACTCTTTAACAATGAAAAGTCTGCACATGCGGCAAAATCAACGCCATGAAAACGCTGTCTGTTAACGTTAGAGTCCGTACTTGCTGCCATACCAATAACAATATCACGTACTTTAATGTCATCACGAACAGCGCCACAAGAACCAATACGAATAATACTTTCAACGCCGTAGTCTTTGTATAATTCAGTCGCGTATATTGAAACGCTAGGGATCCCCATTCCAGAACCCATTACTGAGATAGGCTTGCCTTTATAGGTGCCCGTGTAGCCAAACATGTTTCGAACACGTGTAACGCATTTAACATTTTCTAAGAAATTATCGGCAATATATTTAGCGCGAAGTGGGTCGCCCGGCATTAATACAGTTTTTGCAAAGTCGCCTGCTTGAGCTTCAATATGTGGAGTTGGCATAAGAGTTATCCTTTAGTTTTTAAGTGTAACTCAGTAAGTTTCTAGCCAGACCTGATGGGATCAAACTGCTATCAAGGGTTTTTTACTGAAAAAAATGTTTATGGCGACTATTTAAAAGTCGCCTAAAAGTTAATATGGGTATAATAATACTAAGTACTGTAACGATCAATTACCTATTAATCATTAAGGTTAACAACAACCAATAAAATTTATAATCGCAGTGTGATTGATAGCAATATTATCTTTACGCTATAGTTTTAATTGGCGTAATGTTTGTTTTTCATCATGGCTTAAAAAACTCATTTCAATGGCATTGCTTTGTAATTGCGTTATTTGTGCTTCACTGAGTTTAAGTAAGTTACTGGCAAGGTTGAATTCATCTTCAAGCTCAATATTCTCAACTGCAGGATCATCGGTATTTAAACAAACATTAAGGCCATTTGCTAAAAAAGTTTTTACTGGGTGCTGACTTAAATCTTTTATCGTACCTGTTTGATAATTTGACGTCAGGCAAGACTCAAGACCAATGTTATGTTTAAGCATGTAGTCCATTAGCTTTTGATCTTTTACACAAGCGACACCATGACCAATTCTAGTCGCTCCCAATTTTTCTATAGCATGCCAAACGCTTTCTGGTCCAGCCGCTTCACCTGCATGTACGGTTACTTGCAAACCCGCATGTGATGCTTTCTTAAAGTGACTTTCAAAAAGGCTACCAGGAAAATTATATTCGTCTCCCGCTAAATCAAGTGCAACAATATTATCTTTATGGGCTAAAAGGGCGTTGAGCTCAGTTTCACAATTGTCTACTCCAAAAGTACGACTCAAAATACCAATTAAATTTATTTTGGTCGGATACTTTTTACGGCCTTGGTTAACGCCTTCAATAATCGCTTCCACAACACCTTCAATAGGGAGTTTATGGGTCATTGCCATATAAAAAGGTGAAAAACGTAATTCGGCATAATCAATATTAGCCAGATAAGCATCTTCAACATTTTCATAACCGATGCGAATAACATCATCTAATGAAGAGAGTACTTGCACGCCCCAATCTAACTTCTTTAAAAAAGCGAGCAGGTCGGCTTCATTATCAGTAATTTTAATATGAGGTAAAAAGTCTTCGAAATTAGTTTCAGGTAAAGCAATATTATTTTTCTGAGCTAATTGCCAAACAGTTTTAGGTCGAATGTTTCCGTCTAAATGTCGGTGAAGGTCTATAAGTGGCAGTTGCTTATTATACATGTGGGTCTATTGTCCTGATAATATAAAGTGTTGCTAGTTATCACTAGCAACGGTTTATGTCTGTCGTCTATTCTAGCTCAAAATCCTTATTAAATGTTTAAAGCTGTACTTTAACCGAAATAGGGCAATGGTCTGTTAATGTATTAGCAAGCTCCCGAGTATATTTTTCTTTGAAAACTAATTGCTCAAAAGAGTTTTCGATATACATGTTTTTAGCGCTAGGGTTAAAAACAATATGGTCGATATAATCTTTGTAGTAACCGCCCCAACAAGCAGACTCTTTAGTCATTGTTGGTGTCCAAAGCGCTTCATTGCCTTCATCGTCAAGTGCTTGCCATAAACCTTGGTCTTCGGCATATTGATGACTTACATCTTGTGAGAACCTGCGGTTAAAATCGCCAAGTACAATAAAGGCTTCATTATCTTTAGCTCGTTCATCTACCCAACGTTCAAGTGGGTCTATTTGCATACTTAATGTAGTGCAGGCTTCTTTTAGTCTTAATTCTTTATCTGTACTACTTGGCATCGCTGCAAGATATTTGCTATCAAGTGGCAAAGCAAAACAACCAGACTTTAAATGTACGGCAAGTAACCTGATTTGTTTACCATCTCGAGATAAGGTTAAGTCCATACCATGTCTGACACGGGTAACATTTAATGCTTTATATTCTTTGGCAACCACTGTTAAGCCCGCTGATTTTTTAACGGCAACACCAACACGCTGTACCCAATCTTTAGTTGAAAAATAAAAATCGTATTCGTTACCGAAGACCATTTTTGCCCAATTTTCATCTTCAACTTCTTGTAAAGCAATCACATCGGCATCAAGTTGTTTAGCATAGACGGCTAATTGCTGATAATCATCTGATTTTCGTTTATTATACTCATGAGAACCTAACCAAGCGATATTCCATGAAGCTACTTTTAGTTCTTGAGAGTAACTTGGTGAAACATACATTAAGCTAAATAGTAAACTAGCAGTTGTTAATATTGTTTTTTGCATTAATACTTCTCTTAGTTAAACTCAAGTTTTTTGAGTACAGGTAAATAATAAACGTTAATTCACTGAATAATTTACTTAACCATTCGGTCAAGAATTGATATAATTCGCCACATTACACTACTTTTACAGTAAGAAACAACCACTATGAATAAAAAATTTATCACCGCACAAGAATTACTAGAAGATTCTTTTAGACTGGCCGCAAAAGTCTTTGAAGATGGTTTTCGTCCACAATTTATCATAGGCATATGGCGTGGTGGAGCACCTGTTGGTATTGCTGTTCAGGAGTATTTTGATTTTAAAAATATTGAAACAGATCATATCGCTGTCCGTACTTCTTCTTACTACGGCATTAACCAACAAAGTAAAGAAATCAAAGTGCATGGTTTGCATTACATTATCGAAAATGCCAATGCAACTGATGGCTTATTAATTGTTGATGATGTTTTTGATTCAGGCCGCAGTATTGATGCATTAATAAAACAACTTAAAAAATTAGCGCGTAATAATATGCCAACAGATGTTCGCATTGCTTGTCCTTGGTATAAGCCAACCAATAACGTGGTTGATATCAAACCAGACTACTATGTTCACGAGTCTGATGAATGGTTGGTATTTCCACATGAATTGTCAGGATTAACACAAGAAGAAATTGCTGAAGGCAAATCTGACCTTACCAATATATTACACCTTTTAAAATAATTACAGGTTGAGTTGTTAATGAAGCTGCTACCCTTTATAGCTATCTATCTCTCTGCTTTTACTGTACTTGCTGATGATAACATTCATCAGCAAGTGACTTTAAAGGGAAAGTGGTTGGTAGAAGCTGATCAGCAAGTTATGTTCGATCCACAAACTTCCGCGTTAAAGCTATGGCGCGGCAAGTTACTGACGCTCTCTGATGGTTCAGCTGATAAGTCTCAGCAGAAACAATTACATATTATTGAGCCCACGAGTGGATTAGTAGAAGAAAAATCAATGCTTATGACCCTGTCTAGCCAGGTAAAGTCCAGCTGCTTTTCCTCGTATCTAGCAGGTGAGCCTGATTTTGAAGCTTTAGCGGTTGACCCTAACAATGATAAAGTTTTCATTGTAGTGACCGAAGACGCCCGTAATGGCGATGAACTTTCATCGGCATGTCAGCAGCGTTTTCAAAATACCGGTTCGACAACATACCCGACACTTATTGTGAGATTAGCGCTTGATGATAATAATATATTATCAATGACGCATGTTAGACCCTTACAATTTGACGCAAGTTATAACGTGGGTGACTTTTCTAATGATGGTATTGAGGGACTAGCTTTTGGTCAGGACAACACTTTATACCTTGGTTTAGAAAAAGACAGTCAGGGTTTTGCGCGTATTTTTTCGTTGGTGTTAGGCGAAAATTTTTGGGCGACTGATGAATTTGCTCCGGTAATTGATACTGAAGTTCTATTACCGACATTTAGTCAGGGTGGGCACCCTATAAATGGTATGGACTATCTATCGAAGGATAATCACCCTGGTTATATCGTTGCTGCAGCTAGGAATGATGATCAATTATGGATTATCGATTTGGCAAAGAAACAACCAACAAAAATTATTGCTATGAATTTTTTAGCGCCAGTGAGTGCTGAAAATAATGAATGCAGTGATTGGGAGCCTATCGGTAACACCTCATTAGAAGGCGTTGCAGTAGCGAAAAATAAAATTTGGCTAATCAATGATCCATGGAAAGCGCATTATATAGAGAATGCAAAGTGTCCGTCAAATGATGAAAAATACAAATCTTTTTCGCCTTTATTGTTTTCATTAACAATTGACAAAGGTTGGTTAGAATAAATAATGGCTATATATACAACATAGTTATTTGTAATTATAGCCATATTGTTTACGAAGCTTACTTGAAGGTTTATAATACTCAGGTTAACCAGTGGTACAGCCACTGGTTTTTTATGTCTGTACTTACTCAGGCACATAGATCGCGAATAAATAGTCATAAATTTTTAATACGCTTTAGCGTTCTCGCGGAATAATTAATAGTAATAGAGTGATGAATAACGCCAATAGGTGGTATTTTCACTTTATTAGGCAATTAGCAATAGGAAAGTAAATGAGCTCAGATTCAACAAAAATAATTTATACGATTACCGATGAAGCGCCTGCATTGGCGACTCACTCTTTATTACCAATTATTCAGGCATTTACGGCTTCTTCAGGTATTAACGTTGAAACGCGTGATATTTCACTTGCGGCACGTGTATTAGCAAACTTTCCAAAATACTTAACAGCAGAACAACGTGTTAGTGATGCTTTATCCGAATTAGGCATGTTAGCTAAAACACCAGAAGCTAACATCATTAAATTACCTAATGTTTCAGCTTCAATACCACAGCTAGAAGCCGTTATTAAAGAGCTTCAAGCTAAAGGTTATAACTTACCAAACTATCCAGCTGAACCACAAAATGAAGCTGAGCAATCTATTAAGCTTACTTACGCAAAAGTTTTAGGCTCTGCGGTTAATCCTGTTCTACGTGAAGGTAACTCAGACCGTCGTGCGCCTAGCTCGGTTAAACAATATGCACGCAAAAATCCACATTCTATGGGTGCTTGGTCAAAAGATTCTAAATCACACGTTGCTCATATGTCAGCGGGTGACTTTTACGGTAGTGAAAAATCAACCACTATTAATGGCGAAACCAATGTAAAGATTGAATTCGTTAGCGAAAATGGTGCAGTCACTTTATTAAAAGAGCACTTACCGTTATTAGACAAAGAAATTATCGATGCGGCAGTAATGAGCAAAGCGGCATTAATTGAATTCTATGAAACACAAACAGCTAAAGCTAAAGAAGAGGGCGTTTTACTTTCTCTTCACTTAAAAGCAACCATGATGAAAGTTTCAGATCCAATCATGTTCGGCTATGCAGTAAAAGTTTTCTATAAAGATGTTTTTGACAAACATGCTGCTATTTTCGAACAACTTGGTGTAGATGCTGATAATGGTATTGGCGATGTTTATGCAAAAATATCTCGTTTACCAAGCGAAAAACAAAAAGAAATTGAAGCCGATTTAGCCGCTGTTTATACCACACGTCCAGAAGTTGCGATGGTTGATTCAGACAAAGGTATTACTAATTTTCATGTACCAAGCGATGTAATTATTGATGCTTCAATGCCTGCGGCTTTAAGAGCTTCTGGTATGATGTGGGATCGTGATGGCAATCAAAAAGATACTAAGTTTATGATCCCTGATCGTAACTACGCCGGTGTTTTTTCAGCGGTTGTCGATTTTTGTCGTGAAAATGGTGCATTCAACCCAACAACAATGGGTACAGTGCCAAACGTAGGTCTAATGGCGCAAAAAGCTGAAGAATACGGTTCACATGACAAAACATTTACCATGACAGGTAAAGGTACGGTTCGAGTAGTTAATGACAACGGCGAAACCTTGTTAGAACATAACGTTGCTCAAGGTGATATTTGGAGAATGTGTCAGGTTAAAGATGCGCCTATTCAAGATTGGGTTAAGCTTGCTGTTACACGTGCTAAAGCAACTAACGTACCGACAGTATTTTGGTTAGATGAAAATCGTGGCCATGATGCAGAGATGATTAAAAAGGTAAATACCTACCTAGCTGACCATGATACAACAGGTTTAGATATTCAGATTTTAGAACCCGTTAAAGCCTGTGAGTTTACTTTAGCGCGTACCGCTAAGAGTGAAGATACTATTTCAGTAACCGGTAACGTTTTACGTGATTACTTAACTGATTTGTTTCCAATTTTAGAATTGGGCACCAGCGCTAAAATGCTTTCAATTGTGCCACTAATGAATGGCGGCGGATTATTTGAAACAGGCGCGGGTGGTTCAGCACCTAAGCATGTTCAACAATTTGAAAAAGAAAACCATTTACGTTGGGATTCTTTAGGTGAATTTTTAGCCCTTGCTGCTTCTTTAGAACATGTAAGCGTTCATACCAAGAATAACAAAGCGCAAGTACTTGCTGATACGCTAGATTCAGCAACAGGTAAGTTCCTCGATGAAAACAAATCGCCTTCACGTAGAGTGGGTGAATTAGATAACCGTGGTAGCCATTTTTATCTTGCTATGTACTGGGCACAAGCACTTGCTGAACAAACAAATGATGAAGAGTTAAAAGCGAGTTTTACTGCTATTGCTCAAGCATTAACTAAGCAAGAAGCTAAAATTATTGCTGAATTAAATGCCGCTCAAGGTCCATCAATGAACATCAACGGTTATTATTATGCTGATGTTGACCTAGCGCGTAAAGCGATGCGTCCAAGCGAAACATTTAATACTATATTGTCTAGCTTACTGTAACGTAACATTCGTTAAGTTATAAAGATAAAAAAGGCTGAGTATCTTAATTGATACTCAGCCTTTTTATTGAATGCTAATAATGATAATTAGTCTTACTTAGATATTTTCACTCTAATTCTATTACTACCAATTCTAGTTTCGTGCAGTGCTTTAATCGCTTTTTTAGCTTCTGCTTCATTAGGCATTGCCACAAACGCGAAACCTTTAGATTTTCCCGTTTCTTGGTCTAAAACTAAAGTACATTCGGTGACACCACCATGAGCTGAAAATAAAATCCGAATTTCTTGTTCGGTTGTAGAGCGAGATAAGTTACGTACTAATAGTTTCATCAACAATCCTAAAAAATAATATTAAAAGTAATTATCTCAAGATAGTTTACTTTCACCAAGCTATTTTATTTCATTAGCGGTTATTAATAGCTTTCAAACACATAATTTAAACGGTTGTTTAAATTATTCACCTCGGTTATAGTCAATATCATCTATTTTGTATTAGTGTTGCAGGTCTTTTTCATTTATTTTTAACATTCAAGTAAAGATAACCTATACTAAAATAAGCAGTTTTATCCATAATTCAAACAATATAGCTTTAAAGTTAATACCTGTTAACGTTATTGTGCTAAAGAAGAGGAATCATATATGTCTACGAACGTAACAATCCCGACTGAAGGTCAAGCCATTACCTGTGAAAACGGGCAGCTATGTGTCCCGAATAATCCTATTATCCCTTTTATTGAAGGTGACGGTATTGGCATCGATGTAACACCGCCAATGATAAAAGTTGTTAACGCTGCTGTTGAAAAAGCTTATAACAGTGATCGTAAGATCCACTGGATGGAAGTTTATGCCGGTGAAAAGGCAACCCAAGTTTACGATTCAGAAACATGGTTACCTGATGAAACATTAGAAATGTTTAAGCAATATAAAGTTGGTATAAAAGGGCCGTTAACTACACCTGTAGGTGGTGGCATGCGTTCATTAAACGTAGCACTTAGACAAATATTAGATCTATATGTTTGCCAACGCCCAGTACAATGGTTCACCGGTGTACCAAGCCCAGTTAAAAAACCAAGCGAAGTAGATATGGTTATTTTTCGAGAAAATTCAGAAGATATCTATGCTGGTATTGAGTATAAAGCGGGATCTGATCAAGCGAAGAAAATGATTAAGTTTTTAATCGATGAAATGGGCGCAACAAAAATTCGTTTCACCGAGAACTGTGGCATAGGTATTAAGCCAGTATCTAAAGAAGGTACCGAACGCTTAGTGAGAAAAGCCATTCAGTATGCTATTGATCACGACAGAGAGTCGGTAACTTTAGTACACAAAGGTAATATCATGAAGTATACCGAGGGTGCCTTTAAAGAATGGGGTTACCAATTAGCACGTGATGAATTTGGTGCTGACTTTATTGCGGGTGGTCCTTGGTGTTCATTTGTAAACCCAAAAACGGGTAAAGAGATCATCATTAAAGATGTTATTGCTGATGCAATGCTACAGCAAATTTTATTAAGACCCGCAGAATACAGTGTTATCGCAACATTAAATTTGAACGGTGACTATATATCTGACGCATTAGCAGCACAAGTTGGCGGCATTGGTATTGCACCAGGCGCGAACATGAATGATGATATTGCCATTTTTGAAGCAACACATGGCACAGCACCAAAATATGCGGGTTTGAACAAAGTTAATCCAGGCTCTGTTATTTTGTCAGCAGAAATGATGTTGAGACATATGGGTTGGGTTGAAGCTGCTGATTTATTACTTAAAGGTATGTCAGGTGCCATTAACGCTAAAACAGTCACTTACGATTTTGAACGTTTGATGGATGGTGCAACACTCGTTACATGTTCAGAGTTTGGTGATTGTATTATTGACCATATGTAATATTAACGTCATTAAGTTATAGTAAAGAGGATCAGTCGAACCAAATTCGACTGGTCTTTTTTAATGATAATTATTATGATATTTACCCTAGAACAAGCTTTAATAGTTTATAACCAAACGCTGTAATGGAATCGTTATGCACAAAGGACAATTAACAAGTTGGAAAGATAATAAAGGTTTTGGCTTCATTCAATCGAGTGAACTGACTAAAGATACCTTTATTCATATATCATCATTAAAAGAGATGAGCAGAAAACCTAAAGTAGGTGATTTAATTTACTTTGAAGTAGAAAAGCAAACTAACGGTAAAAGCAAAGCCGTTAATTGTCGTATTGAAGGTGTTGAAGCTAAAGTGATACAAGAACATAAACCTCGTATTTACAGAAATACTTCAGCCGTTAAAAGTAAGCTTGTTTTATTATTAGTGCTAGTAGGTATTGGTGCTTTTGCATTTCAACGACTAGGCTTAGCGCCTTAACACTTAACGCGATAAACAACGTTCGTAATTTATCGCGTTGCTAGACGACAAGTGTATGAAAGAAATTAAAGTAGATTAAGACTAAAATAGCAGATCAGAAGCTTTTCATTCTACGAGTAATTACGGGGAGCACTTCCCTAGATTCCATATAGCTCACTATGTCCGATACTCTTCAGTATTGGACATAGTGAGTATAATGGTTTAGACTGCCTTTATACGTACTATCTACTTGGTTTTCAAAATAATGTTGTTAAATAAACCTGTTCCTTTATATCCACCATACATTGATTTGTGTGATTTTGATTTTGATGACTACCCAGAGTTAGATAAAATATTCTCATCAAATGAACCTTGGTGGCTTGAACAATTTGATTGGGGGAAAATTTTCCTTACTTATATAGGTAGAAATAAATCTACACACACTTATGACCGATTTAGAAATGACGTTGAACGTTTTCTTTTGTGGTCATTTATTGAAAAGAAAAAACCAATAGACCAATTACGAAAATCAGACTTACTTGAATATGCTGACTTTTGTTGGCAGCCACCAGTTACTTGGATTGGTACATCAAATCAAGAACGTTTCAAAATATCCAATGGTTATTCTTTGGCTAATGAGCTTTGGTTCCCATATAAAATCCAAGCACCTAAAAGTCTAAAATCTGAATACATCATTGATAAGAAAAAATATCGTCCATCACAACAAACACTTTCATCAATGTTTACCGCAATTATCGTTTTCTACAACTATTTAATGGCTGAGGATTTTTGCATTGGTAATCCTGCACAAATAGCTAAAAAAGATTGCCGACATTTTATAATAGACTCTCAAGTTAAAGAAGTTAAACGTCTAACCGCTAGCCAATGGCAATATGTTTTAGATACAGCCATTGAAATGGCTGATGAAAACCCACTATTTGAACGAAATTTATTTGTTATATCAGCATTAAAAACCCTTTTTTTAAGAATTTCCGAACTATCAGAACGTGAAAATTGGTCACCTACAATGGGACACTTTTGGCAAGATGATGATGAAAATTGGTGGCTTAAAGTCTTTGGAAAAAGCCGTAAATTGCGTGACATCACGGTTCCTCTTGATTTCTTACCTTTTTTAGAGCGTTACCGCTCTTCCCGAGGTTTATTAGGTTTGCCATCAAGTAATGAAAATTCAATTCTTGTTGAGAAAGTTCGTGGCCAAGGTGGTATGACATCTCGACATTTACGCCGTTTAGTTCAAAGTGTTTTTGATCAAGCACATGAAAATATGCGTAGATCCGAAGGTGAAAATAAGGCATTAAAATTGAAAGAAGCTTCTGCCCATTGGTTAAGGCATACCGGTGCAAGTATGGAAATTGAACGTGGGCGCCCTCTTAAAGATATTTCAGAAGATCTGGGTCATGCAAGCATGGCAACAACCGATACGGTATATGTTCAAAGTGAAAATAAGAAACGTGCTGAAAGTGGTAAAAAACGACGGGTTAATTAATCCTACACTCATTTATTTGTATAACTTACTACTGACTTAATAAATGAATGTAGACCTTAATATATAGCGTTAATATTTTCTATTTAATGGCAACAGCTCTTAACGCTAATGCGGGATCTAAACGCATATTAAACCAATTAATACGCCAATCTAAATGAGGACCTGTAGTTCTGCCACTAGAGCCAACGGCAGCAACAACTTGTCCTTTTTTAACTTCGTCACCGGTTTTAACGTAAGATTTACTTAAATGTAAAAAACTAGAAGTAATACCATGACCGTGATCAATTATCATAGTGCCACCTGAATAAAACATATCAGGTACGAACATTACCACAGTGCCCGCTGCGGGAGCTTTGACTGGATCGCCGGTTTTTCCTGCGTAATCTAAACCATAATGTGGACGTTTAGGCACACCATTAAAAACCCGTTGGCTACCATAAACACCCGTAATAATACCTGTTATTGGTGCAATAAATCCGTTAGCAAAATCAGTTTTAGTACTTAAGGTTTTTCTGGCTGCACTCACTTGCGCGCCATCTTGCTTAGAACGAGTAATAGCTTTCGGATTTGGGTTCATTATTTTTTTGGCAATACCTTCAATACGCTGTATATCGTATTGACGCTTTGCCGGTGTTAAAGACTTTAATTCTTTTTCACCATTTGGTTGAGTGATCACTAATTGATGTGTTTTATCATCATCGCGGCTAAATCCAAAAACGTAATCGCCATATGCAGATAAAGGCAGCACTTTCCCATCAAAAGTAACGACATTATTATTAGCTGTTTTACCTATGACTAAAGCGCCCTGCTTTATTTCTCCCGAAAGCTTAATATCAGCAAACGTATGCGGACTAAAAAAAACACCCACTAAACAAAAGGTTATAAGCTTAATTTTTTTAGTATTAAGCATTTGCAATAGCGCCTTTACCAACACCTTCAAAGGCAACAACCGTTACATCACTTTGATTATCAGCAACTAATTGTCTGGCAATAAAGTCGGCTAAAAGCTCAACGGTTGAGTCACAATCGACAACGTCTAATACCTTATTCTCAACCGCGATGTCAAAGCGACCTTGTGGCGCGGTATAAGAAAAGAAATGGTGATCGGGCGTCAAATTATGTTGAGCAAAATTTGACAGTTCAATATCTGCTTTTGCAACACGGTCAACATCTGAAGCAATATAAATATCTTGCCAACGTAAGCACCAAGCTTTTTCTAATGCAGCTACCCGTTGACCTTTTTGTAAGATATGAATAGTAGAACGGTGACCATGGGCAATACGCTGACAATTTCCGTCATGTAATTTTAAACCATGGGTGTAGTGGTAAAAATCGCCACTTATATTCTCTGGTCGAAGGGTTAGCTTAAGACCTTGAACATTTTGTGGTAATTGCTCAAGAATTATTGCGGTTAAATGCTCAGTAACAGATGCTACATCAATCGTATCGCTAGTAATTTTAGCAAAAGCACATTTTGGTGACTGTAAATAGTAACTGGCTCGCTCACTAATAAAATCAACGTATTCATGGTTTTCCTGATGTAATGAATCAGTAACAGTAATACATTCGTTTTTCATCGGTAATAATAATTTATGATCAACAGCATCATCTATAATTGCTTTAATTTGCTTTTTAACCACAGCAAAGTCAAGCACCATGCTCATTTCATTGAGAGCACCATCAAGGAGTACATCAACGATCCAACTCTCGCCGACAATGCCACGTTCCTGGCAACAGTATGAAAAATCAATGACCGTTAAATCATTTACAAATAATTGCATTATTACTTCCTATTTAAATCTAGTCTTTTACTTGCCAAGCAATAGTATCGTTAGCACGGATTGGCACAACAACATCATGACCAAACGACATCGTCGCTGGTACATGCCATTGGGCTTTTTCTAAAGTTATTTTATCGTTATTAACGGGTAAATTATAAAATGCTGGCCCATGTAAACTCGCAAAGCCCTCTAATTTATCCAAGGCCCCTGCTGCTTCAAATGCTTCAGCATAAAGCTCAATTGCAGCATGTGCCGTATAAGATCCCGCACAGCCACAAGCAGATTCTTTGGCATGTTGTGGGTGAGGAGCAGAATCAGTTCCTAAGAAAAATTTACGACTGCCTCCAGTTGCTGCAGCAATTAATGCTTGTTGATGAATGTTACGTTTCAAAATAGGTAGACAGTAGTAATGAGGTTTAATTCCGCCAACTAACATATCGTTACGATTAAATAATAAATGGTGAACGGTAATTGTCGCCGCAACGTTATCACCTGCTTGTTCAACAAATTCGACCGCATTTTTAGTGGTTATATGTTCTAAAACTATTTTTAATTCCGTATATTTTGCTACTAAGGGCGTTAAAATAGTTTCAATAAATATCGCTTCACGATCAAATATATCAATATGGCTGTCAGTCACTTCGCCGTGGATCAATAAAAGCATGCCCACTTCTTGCATTGCTGTAAGTACATCAGCGATGTTATCAACACTCGTCACACCAGAAGAAGAGTTTGTCGTTGCCCCAGCAGGATACAACTTAGCCGCAAAAACAAGACCCGTTGCTTTAGCGTCGTATATTTCTTGTACGGTGGTTTTATCAGTTAAATAAAGCACCATTAATGGTTGAAATGGCGTACTTTGTTTTGAGCCGTTTATATTAGCAGCCATAATGCGTTGATGATATTGCGTCGCTAATTCAGCATTGGTAACTGGAGGAACTAAGTTTGGCATAATAATAGCGCGGCCAAAGTAACGGCTAGTATCTGGAACTGTGGTCGTTAAAGCATCGCCATCGCGTAAATGTACATGCCAATCGTCTGGGCGAGTAATGGTTAATGTTGTCATTTTTATACCTATAAATTAGTTAACTAAGTTTAAAATTCTGTATTTTCAGATTGATGAGCGTCTTGCTCTTTCTTATCAGCCGTTTGCAATAACGCTAATAATTGATCTTTTAAATTTGGTGGTACTTTATAAATAGTAATACTTTCATTTGCCGCATTGTAAACAACGTCTTCGCCAAAGTGACTGCGTTCAAAGCTCAAGCTGATCCCGTTACCATACCCTGAGTACTTAGTGACTTTATTAACAACCGTTTGATCATGTGGAAAAGATTCTTCCAACGGATAAGATTGCTCTTGGCAAAATTGGTGAAAATCTTGAGTGGCGCCCTCTTGCTTGATCACTTGCCCTATTTCTTGAATGGAGACATCCTGAGCAGCACTTTTTTGTTCTTTACAGTAACTCAATAATTCTTTGCGAGTATTCTGTTTTTCTGTCGCATCAAGTTGATTAACAGCAACATAATCTTCAACGGCCTGCACTAACGTTTGTGTTTGTTCTTTGGAATTTAAGCCTTCTTCACAACCTAAAAAGTCTAAAAAGAAATCAGAAACAACACGACCCGCTCTACCTTTGATAAACGAAACATACTTATTACCTTGCTGGTTTTCTTTATAATCAAATAAATCGATACGCGCTGCTAATTGCATACGCGCGGTATCAAGGTGTTTGTCAGCAGAAATATTTAATTCGCCATCGACAGAATAATGTTCAGAAACGGGGATCACTGTAGCAAGTAAATAACGACCGCCCATGTACTCATAGTGACAAACAACTAAGTAGCCTGTTTCTGCCAGGTTATATTTTTCCAATTCATTTTTTAATAAATTAGCCGCCTGACTACTAAAAGCATAAAAACTTTGTGATTCACCTAAATAGCTTTCCATAATATCAACAAAACGAGCAGTATCTCCTGCTGCAGGCATAGTGGTAAAATGTCCGTAGGCTTTACTCGCTTTAGCATTATAGATTTTATGAAGTCCATCAACAAAATTTTCAATCTTATTGCTGATTTCGATAGATTCTGGCCCTAAACGCAGCACAACTTCACCGGTTTCTTCTTTTTTGGTTAAAAAATGTAGGGCAATGTTTGAAATAATTAAGCTCATAGTTAAAGGCCAGTTTTATATTGTTCAGGCATTTGATAAACTTGTACCAATCTATCAAATAACCTATTAAGTATTTAAGATGCCTATTGTATCCAAGTATTCGAATGAACGTGTAGAAAAAATTATCCAAGATTTACATAATGTTTTAGTTAATGAGTCTGCAACCCCTGATCTAGCGCTAATGTGCTTAGGAAATACCTTAACAGAAATTATTAATAAAAATATTCCTGAAGCAAAAAGAGCTGATATTGTAACCAATTTCACTAATGCTTTAAAAAAGTCGGTCCTATAATTACCACTATATTCATAAAATATAGAACTGATAAACTACAATAATAAGAGAATGATAATTAACTATGGTTGCATTTGATTCAAAAACGTATAGCAAGCGCCTGTTACACCTGATCAGTTGGAGCCATTGGTTCACTTTTTTTAATATAATTGCCGCCATTGGATTATCATCCTTTTATATTTTTAGTGAAGGAGGTCCCGAGACATTCCTTGGACAATTTTATTTAATCACCACGTGGTTTAGTCATATGGGTTTTTTAACCTTTATGACTTTTGTTTTAATACTATTCCCGATCACCTTAATATTTCCACATACCCGTTTTATTCGTGCGACAGCCTCTGTGGTCTTTACCCTGCAATTGTTAATATTACTGCTAGATGCATATATATATAACAGTTTGGGTTACCATCTAAATGCTTCTTCAAGCGCACAAATTGTTGATCTAATTAGCACGCAAATACAACATAACAGCCGTATGTTTTGGTTTGTTAGTATCGTATTAACCTTGTTTATTTTAGCCTTTGAATTAATTCTGAGTAATTATGCGTGGAAACATTTAAGAGACTTACAGAAAGTCGTCTTCGCAAAATTTGTTGTTATTGGTTTAGTCTGTTCTTTTTTCTTTAGCCACTTATTACATATTTGGGCTGATGCGAACTTAGAATATGATATTTTAAGGCAAGACACAGTATTACCTTTGTCATACCCTTCGACGGCAAAAACATTACTCACCAAATACGGTATGTTTGACCGTGAAGCATACATAGAAAGAACAACAAGCCCACTAGCCTTTACCAATGCTATTCCTCAATACCCGCTGCTCAATGAAGCGTGTGTATCACAAACACCAATACAAAAATCAGTATTTATGGTGGTTAACGATGTAAGCTTAACAGATAAGCAGATCAAGCAATTCAAGCAGAGAAACACCCAAAACCAGTTAACGCTCGAACATCATATAGATAACGCCTTACACAAAAACGCGTGGTTTAACTTGTTTTACAGCTTGCCTAGTATTTACCAAGAAGGCTTGGAAGAACAAAAGGCGATCCCTTTACTCTTTCAATTATTAGACAGAAATAAGTTGGCAAGTTCTTACACAATGATCCATGACAAGATAAATAAAGAACTAGTTTCAGAATCACAAGGTTTTGAACATTTATTTAGCCAGCAAACGACACTTGATAATATTTCATCACTAGTCTTTGCTGATAAGCTTAATAGCTTACCTGTAGGCTTACATTTATTTTATTTTGCTGACAGTAATACTTACCAATTTGAATTGTTTATGGATGCTTTGCTACTAGCACAAAAAACAAAACAAACTAAAGATATTATTTGGATCACTTCCGTTGGCAATAAGACCAAGGCGACCAGTTTATCTATTAAACCTTCGTTACTTATTTTACCTGAAAGTAAAAGTAAAACAGTGAGCCATTTAACCAGTCACATGGATATTCAACCAACCCTTATACAGGAATGGTTAAACTGTGACATTAATGAAACAACCTATAGTAATGGTAAAAATGTTCTGCGGTTATCCAAAGACCGTATTATTGCCAATACCATGGACGATGGCATGATGGTATTTAGTAAAGACAAATCGGTGTTTATTGATCAAAACGGTAATTTCCAAAGCTACTCTCGACAATTAGCGGCTCCCATAATGGTAAACTCTGATTTTCCATTAATGATTGATGGGGTTAACTTTATTAAGCAGTTTAGTAAGCAGGCAGAGAAATTGAACAATAAATAAACTAACAGATTGATTTTCTATATTTTATATTGCAATCAGTATTTAAACCATTATTATACAGGCAGTAAACAGATTAACCCTCTTAATGTTTACTGATTCGGGGTATAGCGCAGCTTGGTAGCGCGTGCGTCTGGGGGACGTGAGGTCGCAAGTTCGAATCTTGCTACTCCGACCATATTAATGAATCAAGACGTCCTAGGACGTCTTTTTTTATGCCTAAGGACCAATCTAAACGACTAATCAGCAAAATTATAACGCTTTTTACAGACCTATATTGTGTTATGAAATCCCACCACTAATTAACACTCTAAGTAACACTATCTATTACTCATGATTATGATGTTATTTAGAAAGACCTGATTGTTTAATTATTATAATATTGATGTGTCATAGCAAAATAGCATAACCATTAGGCAATATTTAAGTTAAGGCCGCAAAAGACAAAAATTATAATTTTACTGATACTTTAGGCTTACAAATGGCACCAAGAAAAGATAATGGATAAAAGAGATCACAGTATTACTTTAGCTAAGCTCTCTCTTTACCGTGATAGAAATATACAAACTTCTCAATATCGTGAACGCCTGTTCCCCACATAGGTGAGTTTAATGAAATAACAGAACCGTCCTTTGCTATTTTAATCTTTTCTCTTACATAAGTTTCAAATTCTGAAAAGTTCTCAATTTTAATGTTTTTTAATTCTTCTACAAAGTGCGCTGCTTTATACTTAACGGCTTCTCGCTCATAGTGTTTCGCACAGTTTTCAGGAATAAGAAAAAATTCTTCATCTTCATCCCAATCAAAGGCTTCCACGTAGTCAATTTCTATACTTCCTGACCCATCTTCTGAGTAACATGCAAAGGCGACATCATAGTCTTTTGTTTCAGGCTGCTTGCTAAAGACAGACTCTAAATCGTCGATGATATGCTGAACCTTCATTTAGCTTCCTAACACCCCATTAAGAGGTTTTAATTGTTGGTTAAAAAAGTGACGAGGGAGCAAATAGCGAACTCTTACTTGTCCTTGTTAAATGGCTTGTTAGCCTTATGTTACCTACTTGTTACGTAGAAAAAAACTACATTTTTGTCTTCTATTTAAGCTTGAATATTACATTAAAATATCTATAATCCTGCTGGCTAATAAGTTTAAGGAATGAACGATTTATAATTAACTCCATTAAACGCAGGTAAATATTACAATTATGACTGTCATGGCACACCCAAATTTACAAAATGTTAAGCGATATAGAGTTCAAGATAAGGTTTTTGGTATTCAAGAATACTTTTCTATTGCCAAGCATGGTGACAAAGCTAAAATTTTAGCAGAGAAAAGACAAAAAGAAATCTCTCAAAAAAGACTATATCGTCAAATACGTATGCAGTTAGATATAAATAAGATATTTCATCCTGATGGAACCGTTATTGGACTAAAACGAACATTAAAAAATAAAAGTGGTTCAATAAAGCAAATTTTACATATTCAAATTATCGTAAATGGCAAACAGAAAAAAACTGATATCACAATTGATAATAAAACCTTTGAACAAGCATATCTTAAGGCTCAAAATAAAATATTGGAGTTAAGAAAAATTGAGCAATCTCCTGAAATAACAGAAATATTCAAAAAAATAGCTGGATACTACAAATACAGCTAATGCCCCATCAAGAGGCTTTTAATTGTTGATTACAATGTTAACGCCACTTAACCAATGGTTTAAATGCCTGCTTGAATGCCTTGCTATGCATCAATTACCACCAATCAATGATTCAATATTACTAACAACTAGATCAGGATCTGCTATATGTAGATGATGTCTTTTTGATTCAGAAAAAATAATTTTAGTATCAGTCGATAAAGCTTTAAAACTGTTAATTGCATTAGCATATAAATCATTCATAGGCTTAGCAATACTGTCGGGAACAAAAGGTTCATCATATCTAGGTGTTTGGTTAATATAATCTTTACTTGTTTTTGAAAAAAGAACAATAAGAGGCTTACCTTCAAAAGTTTTGGAAGCTGTGATTAACTCATAACTTTTAAGGTGATCTACTTTTTCAGCCATATTTTTAAACATAGGGTCTTTTACACCTAACTCAAATTCCATTATATCTTGCAAATCTTTATTTTCTGTTTCAAAGCCATTAGGCCATCTTGTAGCCATTGTATGAAAATACCCATAAATACCTGGGTCAATGAATACAGCACCTAAAACATCACTGGTATATAAATGATTGTAAGCTCGAATAATGTAGGATGCATAGGAACCACCAGCAAAATAATATGGAGGTTTAACATTGGCGACAGATAATAATTCATGTAACCAGTTTGCCGTATCAAAAACGGTAAAAGGTACAGGCCCTTTCTCACTTTTCCCCAACCCTAAACGATCGTATAAACAAATACTGAAAGTTTTATTTAACCGCTTAACATTATTCATCCAAGCTCCATCCGAGCCTGCTCTGCTATAACCTTGCTCTAAAATAAGCTTAGGTTTATCGTTTTCATAACATTCTAAATAAAGTTTAAAACCACCAACATCATAAAGTCCTTTCTTTGTTGGTAATAGAGTTTCATCGTTGGCTGTACTGCTAAAGTTTACCAAGAGAAATATAAATGCTAAATATGATTTCATACACTGTCCTTGTATATATTTGATACCTAACGCCCTATTAAGAGCCAACTGTTATTTGTCTTGCTTTAACAACTTGTGAGGCGTTTAAAAAAACCAACCCGTTGGATTATCAATAGCCTTTTCCTGATCAAGCGCTTTCATGCCTTTAACCGAACGAATTATTAGCCAAACCATCCAAAACAGCAGCACAAACCAACCAATTAAGATCACAGATAAAACTGAACCTAAAAAGATAAAAAGAGCACCAATCCAAAAAGTTCTAATTTGGAATTGATAATGTGTTTTTAACCATTCAGGTGCTTCGTCCCTATTGATATAGGCCATTACAACGCCAATAATCCCAGTTATACCAAAGATTAAGCCGACCATATAAAGTATGTAAACTATTTTGGCAGACCCTTTCGTTGTACGGCTATTTTCCACTGTTACTTCACTCATCTATTTTTTCCTTTAATTGTGATGAATTTTAATTAATATCTAAACATCAATAAAAGCCTAACGCCCTGCTTGAATGGCTTATACGCACGAACCTTTTGAAAAGCTTAAATTCATAATATTCTCTAATCGATCACTATCTCCATTCCTAATATCTATAGAAACATAGTTCCCAGCGTTTATATATTCTACAAGCTGTGCGTCGCTACAAACTTTATCTTTTATGTACTTACCAGAGTTCGTTTTTATTTTAGTTTTATCATTTGAATCAAGATTTTCACCTATACCACTTAATTCTAATGCTAAACCTACAGTATTTTTATCTACGTGAAAATATGTCATTTTTATACGATTATCATTTTCAGTAAAATATTGTTCAAACGATGTCTTTAATTCTTCCTGAGATGGTTGCATTAAATCATTGTATGCCATTCTGCTTATATTTAGTGCCAATAGAAAAAATAGTATTTTTTTGAGATGCTTCTTCCAAACCATATTAGATAACCCAGTGCGTTTAACACCCCATTAAGTGGAAAATGATCGTTGACTAAAATAAGCGACGAAAGAGCAGATAGCCAACTGTTATTTTTCCTGCTTGTATAGCTTATATTACATTTCTACCGATGCGCCCCAACCTACTGTTTCGCATGAGTTTGATGGAATTAAGGGCATTAATTTAGCTCTAAATGAAGAAATCTCACTTAAATTCAACTTCATATAAGCGCTTAAAGATGAAGACCAAAGTTTCCTTTTTTCAGAATAGAATATGTAATCATCGTCAAAGCCAACAATTTTTGCTCTTGATATTATTTCAGCAACTTGTTGCTGACTTTTGCAGTCAACCATAAAACTTACCCAATGTACTTTCTTAGCATTAGATCCTTTCTGAATGAGCAACTCAATTAAACTTTGATCAGCTTCAAGATAATTAAATGGTGAAGGTTCCAGATTTATCTGCTTTGTAGCACAGCCACAAATAGAAATAAGTACTAAAGTTAATAATGTTATTTTGCGCACAAACTTTCCTTGTAATATAACGCCCAATTAAAGGGCTAAAAATTGTGGGATATAATAGAACAGAGCGAACAGTTCACTGTAATTAGTCCTGCTTAATTGACTTTTTATGCTCAAAACACTCTGAATTTTTCGTTAGAAATAGCTTGTTCTTTAACATTTGTTGCCAAATAAACAACTTTAGAAACATCTGAAATACGTTCATGTTTCAGGTAAGGAGATTGAGCCTTCTCCCAATACTTATTAAGAAAGGCAAACTTTAATTTTTTAAATTGCTCAGGCTCTACGTAAATGTCCGATGAATACCAATATTTAGAAATACTTCCATCTTGATACTGAATGGTTAATAGTTGAGTTTTATATCCTAATATAGTTAGATCGGACGATTTGATCTTGATACTGGCTAAAGTTCTGGTTTCATCTGATCCATCGAAAGTCTCTACTTTATTCGAATTCCGAAAGCGTACGTATTGTTTGTTTTCTTTTGAATTATAAACTTCCCATACATTGTCATTACTCTTTTCAATTTTTGTAAAACCCTCTTTGTAATAAGTCTTCATTTCATATCCATAAATATTTTGGACTTCAGAGTCTGAGACGCTCTTATTCAGAGAGATTGCCGAAATAGAATAAGTGATAACACCTTCAAAGCTCTTTTTGGCATATGAATTTAAACTAATAAGGGTAAGTAAAATTAAGGGCAGAAACTTCATAATAATCCTTGAGCATAACGCCTAATTAAGAGGCAAAATTTAGTTCGCGAAAATGTTGAACGAAGTTAAACAGTCACCTGTTTTTATCCGTTTGAAGTTATTGTTAAGCTTTTTGATTTATTGGCTCAACATCAAGAAATGGTGTTGAAGGTGTTAACCTAAAAAATACTACACGAACACCAATGTCTGAAGTTTTAATGGTAATATTTATTAAAGCATCACCGTTTTCGAAAGTGCCTTTGAACGAAAACTCGCCTGTTGTACCAGACGTGTGAGCATTGTAATTACCAATTTCAAAATCTGAAATACTTTTAATTTTTCCCATCGTTTTGAATTGGGCCAGTATTATTTTACTCTCTTGAGTATTGATTTGTTCAATAAATTCATTACTCAAACGAGCATATATGTCCTGTGTTTCCCAGCGCTCACTGAAATCAGCCATAAACTGTTGCACAAATGGCTCTTGTTCGTCCTTAAAGCTAGATGAACCTGCCGCTAAAAATATAATTAAGATTACAATCAGCGTAAATAGACCACCAAGCCACATCATTAACTTTTTTAGAAACTCCATACTATGATTTATCCTTAAATGTCTAACGCCCGTTAAGCGGTAAAAATATTGTTGGCTAAAATTGACAACGCAGAGATAACAGTCAACTGTTGTTTGTAGTTTGAATGTCTTGTTAGCAAACAATTTAGTTAAAAAAAACAAGCTTTTACACTGTACTGATGGAAGTAATAAGCATAAATTACCGCATCACTTAGCCACAAAACTTAATAGTTAAACAATAACACAGAATGCTTAACAAATTATAAACAAAATAATTACAACAAAAAAGGAAGGAAGCAAACACTAATCCTTTGATGTTAAGAGACAAACACACCGATAATAGTTAAGAAATTGTGTTGCCTCTGAATAGCTTGTTATAAGCTACTTAACTCCAAACCTATCTTTCTAAGTAATTTGGTATTAAACCTGTCAGCTCTTGAAAGCTTTGAATCATAAGACGTTGCTCTGGAAATTTATGAAATTTAATATTTAAATATTCATTCTTAGTTAGCAACTTACCAAATTTCTTAAGAACATCAGGAGTTTTGTCTGCAAATAAGCCACTTTCTAATGTAATGACCGAAATATCAGCCCAAGGAATAAACAGGTTTTTATGACCAAACTTAAAAGGAAAAATAACGCTTAAGTAAAGCCCACTTTTATTTCCGGCAACTCTTAAAATACCATTGTGACTAATTTTACCCACATAACCATTTCCTGTGTGGAATTTTACAACTGAGTTTTTCTGTTGATTATTACCATATTCTTTAGCTAGTTTTTGCCAACCACTCTGTTTTCCTAACGTATATGAAACCCCAAACCATCCGGTAACAAAAACAACAGAAAACCAATAAGATGTTAAAAACTGTTCTGATAGGTGCTGGAAACTAACAATATACTCTTTCGCTATAGGTGGGATTTCACCTCCAGATCCAGAGTAAAGAGAAAGTACAAAAAATGAAACGAAGGCAATTGTCCAAATAAACCCTAAAAACTTTAAAACGATCTTCATACAATCCTTGTAACTTATAACGCCCATATTAAGCGGCAAATAATAGTTGACTATAGGTGAGCAACAAACAGCAGCCAACTGTTTTTGTCCGTGTGAACGTGTTGTTAGTTGCTGATCACACCAATAGTTGATACATAAATCAGAAAGATACCAAATATAAGAGAAACAACCCCCGCAGGCCTGAATGTGCTTTTAAAATTATGAGCTGACCAAACAGCAAATTTACGATGCTTATCAGAACCCATAATTACAAGCCCAATACCAACAGCGATTAGTAAATAGCCAATACTAAGTATTAATTGAGGATACAGTGTAGATTGATTAAAAAGTACAAAGACAACCCCTGCGAATAAACGACTAATAACTTCGAACCAATGGAAATAACTTCTATTACTGAAACTTACGATCCCATCTGACCAATAATTTGGATTAACAATCATGACGATACTTAGACAGATCATTATTAAACCAAACGCAGTGATGAAATACACAGAAATCTCCTAAGCAACTAACGCACATATTAACGGGCAAATAATAGTTGGCTAAAATATGAGGCGAAGCGGAACCAGCCAACTACAATTTTTCCCGCTTAAATAGCTTGTTATATGTAAATTACCTAACTAGTCCTAATACTTCTTCGCCTTGAAACCCAACACTTAATTGATTACAGCTTTTTGCCGTTATTTGGACATCGACAAATGAACCTTCAGCTGCACTATACATTTTTGCATCCCAAGAAGATTTCGTTGAGTCTATCTTCAGACTTTTTAATACAACTAAACCAATGGACTCAGGGTTTAAGTTATGAGAATAAACTGAGATTTCACCTTTAGTTAAATCAATAAAAAGTTTTGCCGGTTTAGCTGAGTGATCCCAAATACCAGTAAGATTACACTCATCACTTTTCGCCTTAGGTGAAAATATTGAGACTATAAAGATTGAGCTTAAAACTATCAGTTTGAACATGACTATCCTATACATATAACACTCGCTTGAACGCTTGTCAGAGAGCAGTTAACACCATTCACCTCTAACTATTTGATTTAAAAGCGCGTTTTAATGCCTTGGGAGTTATTGAATCCCCCTTAACAATCCTACTATTATTAATTCCTCTAAACTTAGATATTACTGCTGAGTCTGCAGTATATGATTGTCCATTTATAGTGATGAAGCCATCAGTAAAGTACACTTTAAACAATTCATTCTGATTTGGAGACATTAACAACAATATGTCAGCACTTTCTAGGTTGACTGGATTTTTGGTTGTTGTAGCCGTTAATACTACGGTATCAATAAAATTTTTTATTAATTTAAAATTTTCCCATCTAGCATAAACAATTGCACTATCTTGCTTTTGATTTAGCCAATAAATAGATTCTACTTCTTGAATCGTACTTGTGTCATAAAATTCATCATTAGCAGCTAATACAACAGTAGGTATTATGCACAAACACAAAAATAAAAACTTAATCATTTCGCAACTCCTTGATAATTCACAGAGACTATCTCTGCTCCCTAACGCCCCGCTAAGGGAAATTTATAGTTTGCTAAAATGTTGAAAGGAGTAGAAAACAGCAAACTGTAAGTTTTCACTCTTGATCGAATTGTTAGGAGTAATGGCTCGGTATGTTTTGTGTGTAAGTATTGATACCCAATAATACTGACTTACCTTCACCAGAATTTAGAGCACGCTTTATGGAAGAACTAAATTCGTCCAATGATGATGCCTCAAATTGGATCTTAAATTTGGCATAGCAAATGTTATCAGCAGATTCATTACCAGCTATATCGTTTGATACTGACACTATAACTGCTGTGTGACCAGCGGAATCAAAACAATAAAATTTAAATTTACAATGTCCATAAATTGAGTCTTTCTCTCCAATTTCAAATATCACTTCATCAGAATTTGATTTCGGGAATCCAACTAATTGTTCAGATAGCGTTTGTAAAACATCCGCATTTATATACTGTTCAGTTTCCCCTGAAAAACGTCCATTACTGGCAGTAATCCAAACCTTTGCTGTGTCATCACGCAGAAACGTTAACTCTATTATTGCTTTCAATTTTAGGTACACCTAACGCCCCGATAAGGGGAAATTTAATTGTTGGTTATAACGTGAAGCGAGCATAGCCTAACCAACTGTTAAAAAGACCTGCTTGAATAGCTTATAGTGACTTCAAACTGAATGCTTCATTAATTTTATTAACCAATTCTTTAGCTTGAGCTTCATCAAGTGAAATAGGTAAAGAAGAATAAGACAAAAAACCTTTAGATACTATGTTTAGACCAACACCAACGGAACCGTCTTCTAAGCCTAGCTTATGTACATTAACCTTAGTTTTTATTAAAGTTTTAGCTAACGCATCTACTTGACCTAATGCGCCAATTTCTTTGCCTTTAAATAGTTTAAAAAGTGCCATGCTCGTCCTTGTAAAATATAACGCCCAAATAACAGGCTAAAAATAGTGGGCTAAAATGGAGCCAAGAGAACGGCCTGCTGTTTTAGTCCTGTTGATTTTCTTATTAGGTACTTTTACCCAAACCAAGCGACTTAAGTATTAAAAGTGATAATAAACTAATAAGACTAGAACATATAAAGCCTGTAAGCGGAGCAAATGTTCTTCCCGTATCGGATATGACCTTACTCATCGCTAGCTCTTGAGATGCGGTAATTTCTAAACCATTAAACATACCGTCATTATTAAGATCGAACTTATTTAATTGAAATTCTAAATAAACTTCATATCCAAAGACTGAATATATTATTAAGCCGTATGAAATGGCAAAAATATAAAGACTGATTTTCGATGGAAACGCTAATTTTTTTCTTGATAATTTAAGATAAAAAAATATTACAATTGGTGCAAGATACAATAAAACAAAGAACATGTAGATTAGAACCATCCAGACACTCCAAACGCCACGTTAAGCGACAAAAGATTGTTGGTTAATGTTGCAAAAGGAGTGAAATAGCCAACTTTTTTTGTCCTTGTTTAATCTCTTAGGCATTTTTACACCTATATTTTTGCTGCATATACTGAACGGATAACTTAGCTATTTTTTCGAGAACATCCAGTTTGATATCGGATAGTTTATTAATATACAAACAAGATTTGCCCAGCTTATGTTTACCTAGTTCCTGTAATAAGTCTTCGATTTTGTCAAAACCAGGCATTATATAAACCACTAAGTTTTGTTTTCTAGGAGAGAACGAGATTACTGCGGAATCTCCTTCACGACCGCTATCGTATTTATAGTGATATTTACCGAAGCCAATTATGCTGCCACTTAAATAAGGCTTATACCCAGATACTCTTTCCAAAAGAGATAACAACGCAAATGAATCCGATTTTCTGGTCTCATTTTCAATGCACGATATAAAATTGTTGATTTCATCCATTTGACTGCTCCAAAATTATCGAAATGCCTTGCGGCCATATTAAGTGGCAAATAATAGTTGGCTAAAATGTGAACGGAGTTAAACTGCCAACTGTAATTTTTCCGTTTGAAGTTCTGTTAGGTTTAAAGAAAGCCTGCAGAAAAAATACCTGCACCAAGGCCCAAAAACCCCATAGAAGCTCCACGAATAACCTTTAAAATTTTAGACATTTCATATATGTTTTTACCTTTGAGCAGTGAATCAACAATATGGTCTTGCCCAACCAAAGAAAAAAATATTGATAGAGCTAAAAAAGCTAATGAAACATAGATACCATTTCCAATTACAACAACGTTTAATTGTATAAGAATTATTATTGCACCAATGACAGCAGATGAAAGCCACGCATATTGTTTTAATAATTCAAAATGAAGCTCTGTTGTCAATGTTTCATTCTTCGCTTTATTTGTACCGACTGAATCGACTTCGATATTTTTTTCTACTATTACTTCTTCCATAATTTAAAAAGAACTCCAATGTATGGTTAAACCTATTGCCTACTTTTAGAGGCAAATAATATCTTGGCTAAAATAAGCGACGTAGGAGCAAAAGCCAACAATTATTTGTCCTGCTTTAACGACTTGTTATATTTTTATTGCAGAGTGATATTGGCTTCATATGTTTCACCGTTAGGCTTCAACATACTCAAAACGACATTATCACCAACTTTCTTTTGTAAAGAGCTCTTAGCTGTTGAAGCTGAACAGCCAGGAATTTTACATCCATCAATTGCAACTACGTCATCGCCAACGTTAAGCCCTTCTTTTTCAGCAGAAGAACCTTGAACAACTGATTTGATAGTAGCTTTAGTTACTTCAGGACTAAAAAAACCAGATACATTTACATCCATTTTAAAACCTTTTTCACCTTGCTCCTCTGCAAAAGTATAGAAAGAAAACATAGTTAACAAAATTGTGATTAATACTCTCATGGTAGATTTTATCCTTAAAATATAACGCCCCATTAGGAGGCTAAAAATTGTTGGCTATATTCGCGAGGAACGAGCGCTAGCCAACAATTTTTAGCGTCCGTTTGAGTCACTTTCTAGGTTAATACCTTAATTTTCACTCAATTCTACAACCATTGGCTTACCGCCAAAACCATGTTCATTACATTTGGCTCTTACTATTACCTTAGATATTTCTGATGGAATTTTTATATCACACTGGCTACGAGTAAATGGTTGCTCATTATCATGAGGATGAGCAAGTTGACGGTATCCAAGTTTATTACCGTCTAAATCTATAACTTCCCAACCATCTGCGTAATGCCCCCACCCTTGGTCATTGTGCCGAACTGAGGTGGCAAAGCACCAACTACCGTTTGATTTCTTAGTAGCGAGAACCTGTGTAACCTGAGCAAAATCCAAAGAAGTAGAATAAGTATCTACGTCAAATTTTGATGCGAATGTTGATGATGCAAAAATCGATAATATTACCAGTAGTTTCATGTAAACTCCATTTCACCTAGCGTCCTAATAACGGACAATAAAATTGTTGGTTAAAATGGCGCGAAGCGAACAGCCTGCACTTTTCAGTCCTGTGGATTAGCTTGTTATACATTACTTGCTAGTGGTATTTCGGCTTTAGGCCATTTCCACGCGTACCAAATAATCGCCAATGAGATTAAAACCTCTATCGCTGTTAAAAATAAGTAAAACACCCAGGTTTCTGTCAAATTAGTTGCAATAAGAATAACTATATAAAGCGTGCTCAATATTATATTCAACCAACGATTTATCTTAGGTTGCACCACTAAGGTAAAAAATATCATCACACTTGGCATTGCCATTAATAAAGCAACTGCAAAAAACTCTAATTGAGTTTCAGCCGTTACTTTTACTGCCATAGCATCTGCTAATATTCCAGGTACATAAATCTGTATATAGTCACCGTAAACATAACAAAACATTACCGCTACCCAAAGCGCAGAAATCTTTAATTTTACATTAATTTTAAAATCTTCATAAACTTCTGTATTATTTTTAACTGTACTCATTCAAAACTCCATATTTTCGATAACGTATAAGGCCCTGTTCAGGGGCTAACTTTGGTTGGCGTACTGTGAGCGGAGCGAGACCACCAACAGTAACTTGTCCTTTTAAGTGATTTGTTATATTTAGAATTTATAACCAACATCTAATGTAAACATAGCCTTTCTTGAAGGGTTGATACGCTGATTACTAAATAATGGTGTATATGATTCTTCATCATAGACACCCACTCCAGCTCCTAAAACCCAGCCACTGTCTTTAAAGCCTTCCAAATGATAATTATAAGTTATAAAACCATATCGGCTATCTCCATCAAAGATACCTTGAATTTCACCAAGTGAAAAACCAACAGAATGATATTCATCATCTGAAACAATTGTTTGCATTCCTACTGAATATCCAGGTAACCCAACTGACATGAAATATTTACTATCTTGATGTTTTACTGAAAACTGAGTCCCAATAATTCCACTATATTGAAAACCTGCCCCAAGTGAAAACTCAAATTCAGCTCCAAAAGCAGAAATAGGGAGATAAGATAATAAAATAAGCAGTGATTTTTTGAACATAACACCATCCTTGATTAATAAAAATAACGCCGCATTAAGCGGCTAAAATTGTGAACGCAGTGAAACAGCCAACTGTTTTTTGTCCGTTTTAATGCTTTGTTATATGTTTTTTCGGCGATAAACTACAACCCAAAAGTATACTAATATGGCAATTAAATTTAGAAAATACAAAAAAAAACCAATTAGCATCCGATGATCAGTATCATCATTTTCAATAAAGTCTTCTAACATTAACGTCCAAAAGCCAATAACAGTAATAAATAATATAGGGATACCGACTTTCTCAACTAAATGAGCTTTATTCCAATTAACATATGTATATTCATCTAAATACCCCATTAGAGCTGCAATAAGAATTACAACGACAACAAGTGTGTACCAAAAACCTGCAAGTAATTTCATAAAAGTTTAAACATAAAATGCCCCATTAAGAGCCAAGTGTGTTTTTTCCATTTGAATAATTTGTTAGGTGAATTATTTACCGTACCTGCGAATAACGGATACCTGACCATTTTCTAACTCAATAACATCTAGTACCACTTTGCTATAACTAAATTCTGAACCATCTGAGCGTAGACCTTTAGCAGAAAATTTATGCTTAAATGCAATTGAGTTGTAACCAACAATATACGCTATTAATTTTGAATCATAACTAGTATGGACACCCAAATAACGAGTCATCCCTTTGCGCATCATTTCTTTCCCATCCGGTTCTCTAGAATCATCGGGAGCATTAGGGAAATGTTGATTGCCTACATCATCAGTTAAGAATGATAAGTAATGTTCTAAATCTTCTTTAGAAGCATTAGGCTGTTGAGTTTTTACCTTTGCTTTATAATATGCTTGAAAAAATTTATCGTAATCAACCATATCTTCATTGGCTACCACATTTATTGAAAGACAAGTAATTAAAACAGCTACGATTGATATAAATTTATTCATTTGTGCTCCTTAGTATGAGATTCACATAGACACAATGACTCCCCACAAGGTGCTAGCCTCTAAATGTGGGTTAGTTTTACAAACCAGAGCCATAATATATGTGTCAACATTATCAAACAGAGGCTAGCATGATAAAACATAACATAC
>NZ_JACGVP010000030.1:0-13800 GCF_014077275.1 Colwellia sp. BRX8-7
TGCCTGAAGCGAGATGCGCATGATACGCTTCTCAGTTTTGATGTCAACGTTTTATTTAATTTAATTTGAAGTTTCTTTTCGAAGATTCAAACCTTATCTATAAAACGTTAAGTTAACTACTTTACTCTAAAGTGATGTAGATAACCTATCAAAACGTTCGTTTGGGTTACCCCTTGGAACTGGAGCGCATTCTAGACATTTCTCGCTGGGCGTCAACCCTTTTTTGTCATAAATTTGAAATAATCGATCGTTCGGTCAATTAACATACATACCGCGTTGTTATTGAGCTTTATTAAAGCTACTACAGTAATTATCAATTTTTTATCAGTTATAACTAAACAAAACCTAACAATGATCATTTCAGTTTACTGTAGGGGATCTTGAGATATTCGTGGATTTTAGCTAATAAAAAAGCCTCTTAAAAGAGGCTTTCATTTCAACACTTAAAAAGTATAAGTTAACTTTGTTCTCTGGCGATTGCACGATAGGCAATATCTGTTCTGAATTGTACTTCTTCCCAGCTTATTTCGTGTAATAAAGCATAGGCAGATTTTTGCGCTTGTGTAACCGTTTCGCCTAATGCAGTAGCACAAAGCACTCGACCGCCAGCTGTCACTATCTCACCATTAATTTCAGTGGTGCCAGCATGGAATGTTTTTCTGTCTGGATGCTGGTTAGTTTCTAAACCTGAAATCACTTTACCTTTGGCGTAAGTGCCTGGATAACCGCCGGCCGCTAATACTACACCGACAGCTGGACGTGGATCAAAATCAATAGTCGCTGTATCTAACTTACCAGCACAGGCCAGTAAACATAACTCAACGATATCAGACTTTAAACGCATCATAATAGGTTGTGTTTCTGGATCACCAAATCGACAGTTGTATTCAATCACTTTTGGCGTACCTGTCGCATCTATCATTAAGCCAGCATATAAGAAACCAGTATAAGGGGCATCTTCTTTAGCCATACCCTGCACTGTAGGATATATGACTTCATCCATAATACGTTGATGAAGTTCAGCGGTAACTACTGGCGCTGGTGAATAAGCGCCCATACCACCTGTATTTGGTCCTTCATCATTATTATAAGCACGCTTATGATCTTGACTTGTTGCCATGGCTAAAACATTTTTGCCATCAACCATAACAATAAAGCTCGCTTCTTCACCATCTAAAAATTCTTCGATGACAACACGATGCCCGGCATCTCCAAAAGCATTACCAGCAAGCATATCTTTAATAGCGTCTTCAGCTTCTGGCAATGTCATTGCGACAATAACGCCTTTACCAGCTGCTAAGCCATCAGCTTTAATAACAATAGGTGCGCCTTTTTCACGAACATAAGCTAACGCAGCTTCTATTTCAGTAAAATTTTGGTACCAGCCAGTAGGAATGTTGTGACGAGCTAAGAAGTCTTTAGTAAATGCTTTTGAACCTTCAAGTTGTGACGCTTTAGCACTTGGACCAAAAATAGTTAACCCCTCGGCTTGAAAGGCATCAACAACGCCGTCAACAAGTGGCTGCTCTGGGCCAACAATCGTTAGGGTAATGTTTTGAGTTTTAGCAAAGTCGACTAGTGCAGCAGTATCGCCAGCGGATATGGCAACATTTTCTACTTTATTTTCTGTTGCTGAACCGGCATTACCTGGTGCAACAAATACTTTTTCTACTTGTGATGATTGTGCAGCTTTCCATGCGAGTGCATGTTCACGACCACCACTACCTATTACTAAAACATTCATTTATCTTAACCCTACTTTATTTGCTAGAAAATATGCTAAAAAACTTGCGCCATTATAAGGGAAGTTATGGCGCAAGTCTTAAGATTATTTAGCTACTTTTGCAAATTTTAAAGTCATTCGATCACTTTCACCGATAGCCAGATATTTTTCTCTATCTTTATCTTTTAATGCAAGTGACGGGGGTAATGTCCAGACACCTTTTTCATAACTTGCTTTGTCTTTAGCATTAGCATTTACTTCACTACTGGCAATAAAAGTAAATCCAGCAGCTTCAGCTTGTGCAATTGTCTTCTCCACAGAAACATAGCCGCTATTCATATCGTTAGCTGTTGCGCCTTTTGGTAAACGATGCTCTACGACACCTAAAATACCACCAGTTTTTAATGCCTTAAAGGCATCAATAAATACTTGGCTAACACCTTCTTCTCCCCAGTTATGTAAATTACGAAAAGTAAGTACCATATCCGCAGAACCAGCGGGGGCTAATTCACTGGCTTTCTTAGGCACAAAGTTAGAGAGTTCAACTTCACTAAACATCTCATGACTAGCCAATTTTTTTACTAAATTTTTACGGGAATTACTGTAATAGTTGTCTTCACCGGTATCAGGATAATGAGCACCAATTAACTTTCCTTTGCCTTTTAACGCAGGGGCTAAAATCTCAGTGTACCAACCACCACCAGGTGTTATCTCAACAACAGTCATTGATGAATTAAAACCAAAAAATTCTAAGGTTTGTTGTGGATGACGGTATTCATCACGTATTTTATTAGCCGCTGATCTATGTTCACTAGCAACCGCTTGGGCTAACTGTGTATTAGCCATAGGTTGCATGGCTTGATCAGCGTAAGAAACGCTGGCTAATGACAGGCTAATGATTGAAGCTGATAATAAAGTTTTTATTGTTTTCATTTGCTTTTCCATATCAAGAATAAAGGTTAACTCGACATGTTATAGCAGATTTTAAAAGAAGAAACAGATAAGGGGGATAAAAGAAAAGTATTTAACCTTGTTGAAGTGTAACATTTTATCAACAAGGCTAATAAAGCCGTTATTTGGAAATGCTTTAAGCTGGTTAGTGAAAATTAAAAGCGGAAGCGCGGAGCGTAGTTTATCTACTTGAGCACTTCCAACGAATAATTTTATTTAACCAACGATAAGCAAACCTACTTAATGGCGGAAGTGACGCATTCCAGTGAACACCATAGCTATGTTATGTTCATCGGCAGCGGCAATAACTTCATTATCACGCATAGAACCGCCCGGTTGAATAACAGCAGTAATGCCCGCTTCAGCGGCAGCATCTAAGCCATCACGAAATGGAAAGAATGCATCAGATGCCATGACTGAACCTTTAACTTCTAAGTTTTCATCTGCAGCTTTGATACCAGCAACTTTAGCTGAGTAAACTCGGCTCATTTGACCGGCACCGACACCAATAGTCATGCTATTTTTAACGTAAACAATCGCATTAGATTTCACGTATTTCGCTACTTTCCAACAGAATTGTAAGTCACGCATTTCATCAGCAGTGGGTTGGCGTTTAGTAACAACTTTCAAATCATCGCTGGTCACTTTGCCTTGGTCTCTGTCTTGAACCAATAAGCCACCATTAACACGTTTAAGATCAAAACCGGTAGTTTTGGTCGACCATTCACCACAGGCTAATAAACGTAAGTTAGGTTTAGCAGCAACAATTTGTGCCGCAGCTTCTGAAACACTTGGCGCGATAATAACTTCGACAAACTGGCGAGAAACAATAGCTTCTGCTGTGTCGGCATCTAATTCACGGTTGAAGGCGATAATGCCACCAAATGCTGAGGTAGGATCTGTACGATAAGCACCTTCGTAAGCGGCTAAGATATTGTCACCAATAGAAACACCACAAGGGTTAGCATGTTTAACGATAACACACGCCGGCTCATCAAATTCTTTAACACATTCTAAAGCGGCATCCGTGTCAGCTATATTGTTATAAGAAAGCGCTTTACCTTGTAATTGCTTAGCCGTTGAAACCGATGCTTCTTCAGGATTTGCTTCGACATAAAAAGCAGCATCCTGATGCGAGTTTTCACCGTAACGTAAATCTTCAGTTTTAATAAACTGACTGTTAAAGGTGCGTGGAAATTTGTTTTTTTCTTTAAAGTTAACTTCGCTTTTTTCACCACTTCGCGCACTAAGCATTTTGCCAAAGTAATTTGCGATCATACCGTCGTAAGCTGCAGTATGTTCATAGGCAGCAATAGCTAAGTCAAAGCGTGTGTTATACGTTAATGAATCATCGTTACTATTCATTTCTGCTAATACGCGCTCATAATCGTGAGCATTAACAATAATCGTCACATCTTTATGATTTTTTGCCGCTGCACGAACCATAGTGGGTCCACCGATATCAATATTCTCAATCGCGTTTTCTAAGCTACAGTTTTCATCACTAACTGCGTTAGCAAATGGGTAAAGGTTAACGACAACAAGATCAATCGCGCTAATATCGTTTTCAGCCATAACGGCTTCATCCATACCACGGCGCGCTAAAATTCCGCCATGAACTTTTGGATGAAGTGTTTTAACACGACCGTCCATAATTTCAGGGTGACCTGTGTATTTAGAAACTTCAGTAACTTGTATACCATTATCAGCTAATAATTTTGCTGTGCCGCCGGTTGATAAAATATCAACACCTTTTTGCGCTAAACTACGAGCGAAATCGACAATACCTGTTTTATCAGAAACACTTAATAATGCACGTTTGATTGGGCGTGGAGTATCCATTGCTTTATTGTTAACCTTAAAGTTAGTTTAATTGTCTGGCCGTTGACATTTGTCCTTGGCAGTGATTTTTTAAAATAAATCCTTTACTCAGTAATGAGTAGCTAGCTGAAGAAAACCCCTTAGCTAGAAATAAAGAAAGCACCCTAGGGTGCTTTCGATTGACAGGGACAACCTGTCTATTTTTTAGTTCATGCCGTATTTTTTAAGCTTCTTACGTAAAGTACCACGGTTGATACCTAACAAGTTAGCTGCACGTGTTTGGTTACCGCGCGTATACTTCATAACTTCTTCTAACATTGGCGCTTCGATTTCAGAAAGTACAAGGTCGTACATATCATCTACATCATTACCATTTAATTGCGATAAGTAGTTACTGATAGCTTGTTTAGCTTGAGTACGTAATGGAGAATACTCAGCTTGAGTTTGGATCTTGCCAGTAACGAATGGTGATGAAATATTTTGTTCAAACATAAAGTTCAGACTCTTTCTAGTTAATTTAAATTATCAAAATACAGTTCTAATGCATCAAGTTGATCGGTAGATGACTCTAACGCATTAAAAACAGAACGAAATTTTTTCTCTTGATCATACGCGAGCATATACCAAGCAACGTGCTTACGAGCAAAACGAACACCCATAAAGTCACCGTAAAAGTTGTGTAAGTCCTTTACATGCCCAATAACTATCGGACAAATCTCTTCCAATGAGGGGGCAGACAAATGTTCACCCGTTTTCAAGAAATGATTAATCTCTCGAAAAATCCAAGGTTTCCCTTGGGCACCACGACCCACCATTACGGCATCAGCCCCAGTAAAATTTAATACCTGCGCCGCTTTGATTGCGCTGGTAATATCGCCATTAGCCACAACGGGAATACTAACCGCTTGCTTGATGGCTTTTATCGTTTCGTATTCCGCATCCCCTTTATAAAAATCATTACGGGTGCGACCATGAACGACTAAAGACTGAATACCGTTGTGCTCAGCAATTTTAGCAATTTCAATGCCGTTGCGAGTGTTCTCACACCAGCCGGTACGAATTTTAAGTGTTACTGGCACGTTTACCGCATCAACAACACTTCGCACTATTTCTTCAACTAATTTAGGTTCTTTTAATAATGCAGAACCCGCGAGCTTTTTATTGACCTTTTTAGCAGGACAGCCCATATTAATATCTATAATTTGTGCGCCATTTTCAACATTAACTTTAGCAGCAAACGCTAACTCTTCAGGATCTGAACCGGCAATTTGTACCGAACGAATACCTGCAAATTCACTATGAATACTTCGTCGCTTAGATTTTTCGGTATGCCATACTTTGGGATTAGACGAAATCATTTCTGACACGGCTAACCCTGCTCCCATTTGACAACACAGTTGTCGAAAAGGTTGGTCGGTTATTCCGGCCATTGGAGCAAGCATTACATTACTTGATAAAGTATACGAACCTATATTCATGTTGCTGTTTTTTTGAGCTACTATTCAAAAGGGCGCTAAGTTTACGTGTTTTTAAGGGAATTGAAAAGCATATAAATTGAACAATTCTTGCTTTTTTTTGCGTTTTTAATATTGACTTTTTGCAAACTATTGATGTGAGCAGAATTTGTACAAATAGCTAACGAATACTGCTCAATTAATAACAGGGTTTTTGACTAATTTTTTTTACCTGAAAGACGAACCCATTCATCTTGAACAGCAATGGCATCCATTTCACACCACTGACTATAAATATTTTGCAGTTCATTGGCCTGTTCTTCTAAAACACCTGACAGTGCAAGGTGACCATTTGGTGCAACAAATTCAATAATCGTTGGCGCTAATTCACGTAATGGTCCGGCTAAAATATTAGCGACAACCACATCAGCTTTAAAACTTGGCTGATCTTTTGGTAAGAAAAGTTCTAAACGGTCTGCAATACCGTTGCGCTCAGCATTTGCTTTACTTGCTTGTAATGCTTGTGGATCAATATCAATACCAATGACTTTTTTCGCGCCTAGCTTAAGTGCCGCCAGCGATAAAATTCCTGAACCACAACCAAAATCAACTACAGTTTTACCGACTAAATCTAATCCGTCTAACCAGGTTAAACATAATGCCGTGGTTGGATGGGTGCCTGTGCCAAACGCTAAACCTGGATCAAGCATAACATTAACCGCGGTTGGATCAGGAACTTCGCGCCAGCTTGGACAAATCCATAAACGCTCACCGAATTTCATTGGATGGAAGTTGTCCATCCACTCTCTTTCCCAATCTTTATCTTCAAGTTGCTCTAACTTGTAAGCCATATTGTTTTTATCTGGATGGATACTTTTCAAATAAGTAATGGTTTTATCCATGTCATGGCTGGCATCGAATAAGCCCATTACCACGGTATTGTGCCAATAGATAACTTCATCACCCGGAAGCGGCTCATAAATAGGGGTATCTTGGGCGTCGATAAACGTTACGGCTTGTGCGCCACAAGCACTTAACCAATCACTATATTTTTCTGATGTGTCTTCATTCGCACTCAAGCGAAGTTGTATCCAAGGCATGGGAGGTGCTCACTATAAATTTTTCACTAGTTTAGCATTTGTTAGTTAATACCTACAAAGACTTCTGCTAGAGTATTGCTAGGATAATTATTCCCTCTGGCCTAATAAGGAACTCTACGATGCTCGATCTTCTCCCTGATTTATATGACATTTACCCTAACGCATTAACACTGGCACAACCGCTATTTACTGACTATGGCAAAAATAACATTTTTTATGGGGAAATAGTCACCGTGTCTTGTTTTAATGACAATTCAAAAGTTAAAGCTTTGGTAGATACTGACGGCACAGGTAAAGTCATGGTTATTGATGGTAAAGCAAGTACCACACGTGCACTGTTAGGTGACATGCTTGCTGAAAAAGCGGTTAAAAATGGTTGGCAAGGAATAGTCATTAATGGCTGTATTCGTGATGCGGGTACGATTGCCACGCTAAAACTAGGTGTAAAAGCATTGGGTTGTTGCCCAATTAAAACTGAGAAACTAGGTATTGGTGAAGTAAATATTCCCATTACTTTTGCCGGCATTCATTTTATTCCCGGACAGTTCATCTACGGCGATAGTAATGGTTTAGCCATCAGTGAAAAACTTTTATCATTACCGTCTTAACGCAATTGTTTAGGCTCATACACAGATTAAAGACAATATAGGTTATTTAAATGAAATATTTCCCCATTTTTCTTGAGGGTAAAAACATATCGGCAATGATCATTGGTGGTGGTGATGTCGCGGCACGTAAAATTGAATTACTGCTAAAAAGTACCACTAACATTACGGTTATGGCTGCAAGCTTATCTGAAAGTGTGAAACGATTAGTCGATGGCCATGATCTACATTGGCTCGCTCACAATTACCAAAGCGGCCATTTAATTGGCATGAACTTAGTGATTGCAGCTACCGACGATGGCGAAGTCAATAAAGCGGTTGCTGGTGAATCACAACCGCTCAACATTCTCACCAATGTTGTTGACCAACCTGAACTCTGTACTTACATCACGCCAGCAATCATAGATCGCGCACCGATGATTATCGCTATGTCTAGCTCTGGAAGTGCCCCTATACTGTTAAGGATGCTTAGAGAACAAATTGAAAAAACCCTGCCTAATGGCTACGGTAGGCTTGCAGATTTCTCTTTTAAATTTCGAGATCATGTTAAAGCAAGAGTAAGAGGGCTGCGCAACCGTAGGACCTTCTGGGAAAGCGTATTAAGAGGGCCTATCGGTGAGCAGATTTTACAAGGTAATATACCCGAAGCTGAACAACAGCTTATTGCCAGCATAAAGAAAGAAATTACACCGCCGGTAGGTGAAATTGTCTTTGTTCATACATTAGATGGTAATCCAGATAAATTAACCCTACAGACTCACCGAGAAATGCAATTTGCTGAAGCGGTATTTTATGACGATGACGTTAATATCGACCTAATTGAATATATACGCCGTGATGCTGAAAAGTATCCACAAAGTATTACTTCATCAATACTTATTAATTTTCAACATGCACTTGAACTCGCAGAGAATGGACAGAAAGTCATTTATCTCTTAGCAGGACACACACAGTTACCTGAAAACTCAGCATTGTCGTCGAGCAGTATTTTGAAAAAAGAATTAATAAGTGGTGCATAAGTAAAGATCTACAGCGTTTTTAGACTATAACTTACGATTAAAGGCTGATCCTGTTGCATCACCATCCCGTTTTTTAAAAAATAAGGCGTTAAAGTAACTCTTTAACGCCTTGAATAAGTGATGCTTTGCGCAAAGCCCACTTCTTCTGGAGAAATAATAACATTGTCGGCGCGGCGCTGACTTATAAAGACATAACAAAAGAGACTAGTTGCTCACGTTCATTAACACTTAATGCCATAAACTTGTCGGTAGCTTGTTGCGCTTCACCGCCATGCCAAAGTATTGCTTCTTCTACCGTACTCGCTCGACCATCATGTAAAAAACCAGCGGCAGGATTCACTGTTTTAGTTAACCCTATTCCCCACAGTGGTCGAGTTTTCCACTCATTGCCTGTTGCCATAAAATCACGACGATTATCTGCTAATTCTGCGCCTAAATCGTGTAATAACATGTCTGTGAAGGGATAAATATGTTGTCCTTTTAATGACTCAGGTGCAGGTACTCCCCCCACCAAAATATCACCACTCATCGTAGTAAAGTCTGGTTGATGGCAAGACACACAACCGACCTCTTCAAATAATTGTGCGCCGGCAATTACCATTTCATTATTTACATTGCGTCTTGATGGCACAGCTAATGTTTCCGCATAAAAAACAACATCATCTGAGAACTCTTGGCTTGCTTCACTACCTCCTTGTTCATCAACACCGGTATCAATAAAACCTGTCCGCGTTAAATAGCTTTCATGCAAAGGTGAATTAGCGATACTCTCCTGTGGAAATAACGGATTGGTAATCCCCATATCACCCCGTAATGCGCCCAGAGACTGAACACGAACACTGGGTGTGCTTGCTTTCCAGCCAAAGCGTCCAAGTGATACAGGTATAAGATCTTTGTTTTTCGCTTTAATTGGGTCGAAAACCCAATTAGGACGACCTGAAATACCATCGTTATTGGTGTCTAGCTCATCACTTAACGCTAATATATCCGCTTCGGCGATGAGTTCTAACAAACCTAAACCAAAGATTGGCATGCCATTACGTGGGCTATAACGCACATCAACCTGCATAATCGCACTATCGCGTTGTTGACCGTCGCCAACATCGTAAGCGTTTTCAATAGTAAATACCGGTTTCTTTAATTCAACCGTATCACCATTGGCATACATTATTGTTTTAAATTCATAAGCTAAATAAACATCGGCTTGACCAACAAAAGGGTGATCTTGCCAATCAGCCCGTGCTTTTAACACACCTCGATGAAATAGCTGGGTACCAAAACCTTGCACAGGCTTATTTTGACAATAGTTATTATTAATTGACGGTGCTGTGCATTCACCGTCTTCAATACTCATTCTCAAAAAAATACCGGCATTAGCGCCTAATAAAATACGATTTTGGTCTTGTGGAATGGTTAATGTAGATGGACGACCATCACGCTGGTGGCATGAGTTACAATTTTGATTATTAAAAACCGGTCCCAAACCATCTAATTCAGGGTGTTCCATATTTGGCGCTGTTGTAAACGCCATTTCAAAATTAGCATCGCCAGTCAGGTGTTGGTTTAGTTCAGCGTCAGTTAAGGTCGTTATTGGAGTTGAAAAGCCATGCCCTGAATCACTAGCATCAAATGCTGTCGCTTTATCACCTAGGTTTTCAACAAAAGTATAATCAGGGTAATCAGGTTCAACAACAGCATTATCATTTGACTGACTATCACTATTACAGGCACTAAGAAATAATGTTGCCAGTAAAAGATTAATCGTAATTATTAAACCCTTGTTTATATTATTCATATTTAACATAAGTTTTGTTCTATTTATAAATTAAAGGGAAGTGCATCCTTGCACGGCTTACATCCTTTAGGGGTCGGTTAGCAACTAAATCACTGTTAGTTATTCCAGTTATTCAACAATATAAGCACATCACTCTCTAATGATGTTTGTAAGATACTTAAAGCATCAATAGCGGCTTGAATACGAACACGTGCTTCTACATCATTAATTGCTTGCCTGAACGGCATATCATTTTCACCTGAAATCGCTTTAATTGCTGTTATTGCTGTCGTTATTTCTGTATCGATGCGAATAGCTAAAGCACTATCCGCGGCTTGAACGAAATTAATAATTCCTACATCGGTCACAGCTTGTGAATTTGTGGTCCCTAGGTAAACATTTTTAACCCCTTGAATATTATTTGTGAAATCAGCCAGTGAATTCCAACTGTATTGTGATTCAACTAACGAGGTATCCGTTGAGTTAATATCACTACCAAAGGGTTCAGCAATTTTTCCGTTAGCGACTTCATCAACAATACCTATCATGCCATTAATTAATTCTTCTACGACGCCTAGTTCAGACGCATAAATGTCATTACCTGGTATCAGCAAAAATTCTTGGTAGGGTAATGAGTTTGTATCATTAGCATCATGTCTAACCGTCCACGCATCAAAAAGCGATTGGGTATATTCACGAAACACTTCTGCAGTAGCAACTAAATATTCACGCTCTAACGCTGTCATTTCATCTATCGCTTTAGCATTATCGGTTAAGCCATCGCCAAAAAGTAGAAACTCCATGGTATGAAAACCCTGAACATCGTCGTTAAATAACTTGATAACCTCGGCATTAAAACCACTTTGTGTTGCTAATAAACTTTGCAGGTCACTGGTATTTAATGGCCAAGTATCTAAGTGAGGATCTATAGATAAGGCATCTACTGGTCCAAAAATATGAGCTTCTCCTTGCTCCCAAGGTTGGCGAACTGTTTGCCATGCTTGTTGAGTTGCCAATAATGTTTCTTGGCTCGGAGAATTTAATAATGACAAGGTCGCTAAGTGAAAGATCTCTGCTTTGGTGTTCAGGTCGTTATAACCTTCAACAATAATATCGTTTGTTATATTACTTATCATAGCGGTTGCATCAAACGCGAAGCCTGATGGTTCTTCTATAACAGGTATTGACTGTGAAGAACTGCTACCACCACATGCAGATAACATTAATATTGCTGTGGTCGTTGCGAAGAGCGAAGTTTTCAATGACATTTTTAATTCCTTTAAATTTACAGTCGTCTTTTAAACTGATGGTTATATTGAAAAATAATAGCCCATCGATAGGCTAAAACTTTGGGTATTATCAAGGTTGTTTTGTGCATAAGTTTTTTCAGCAAACTGAGCTTTAAGTACCACATTTTTTATTGGTATGTAGTTCACACCGATGGCAATTTCTTTAATATCAAAACGAGAGGTAGCTAAGCCCCCTGCTACTTCTTTAATAGGGTTGGCATAATCATATGAAGTAAATAGATACAAAGGTTTGCTAAGGCCAAGCAAAAATTGACTGTTATAGGCGACTTCTAGAAATGCTGACTCAGCTTCACTACCTAATTGAGCAAAGTTACCTGGTTTTAATCCTGGCGTTGTTTTATTAGCGGCAGTAATGGCTAAGCTGTCATCTAATTTGCCGAATAAATACTGACCTCGTAGCGTCCAATCTTGATAACGATAAACGCCATTGAGCCCGATAATCGATAAATGGCCATCCGCTGAAATATTATTGGTATTATTGCGATTACCACTGGTGTTACCGCTGTAAAAACTAGCGCCTATCCCTGAACCTTTTTTAAGGTCGCCATAATCTACTCGAAGCGTTAACGCTAAGTCGTCGGCATTGATCGTTTCGAATCTTTTTTGGTGACCACTGGCTACCCAGCGATAAGTACGAAAGTATTCAGAATTAAGGCCTGTCGTCAGCAAAGCTTGCGCCTTAAGTCCTTGCCAATTTGCAGTGAAGTTAATCCCGGTTTCATGCCAAACTTGGGGGATAAGTGTTGATTCACTCCAATGACGCTGGGTAGTAAAATATTGATCAGGTTTGTGTAACTCAGTCCCTAAACCCACAGGGACAAATATTCTGCCAAGTTTAATAGCAAAGTAGTCATTGTAAGCATATTTGAGTTCTAATTTTTCAACCAGAACTTCACCACCCGCTTCTATCTCAGTTTCAAATTCTCCGAATTCTTCGAAGCCATCATATTCTAATGCTGCGCCCGTACCACCATGTTCGTACTCTAACTCTATTTCAACTTGCCATTGGGGATCAAACCGATAACCAAATTCTAAAACAACGCGTTCGACATCAGTTATGCTGCGCTTTTGTGGTTGTGTGTCTTGCGTGTTACGAAAAACATCTTCCGTTTTATAAAGTACACTGCCATAAGAGGTAATGTGCCAATTTTTGATGGCTGAATAATTTAGCTGATCTTTATGACTTGTTGAGGATACGGCTAGACTTAATTGTCTAAGTTCACTTTGAAGCTTTTCAATTTGTTGCTGTTGTTTGTTAAAGTTAATAACAGAGGGTTGATCATCAGCCTGAGCAAGGTTACAAAAACTGACCATTGCCAATGTTGATAAAACAGAAATTTTGTTTTTCATCTTACTGCACCAATACAAATACGAATCACTTTCATTTGCATGTATTGTAATTAGCTCTAATGATTATTGCAAACAATAATAGTTATCATTCGTAATTAATTTCATTCTATTCTTTTGATCACTGAAATAAGAGATAAAAAAGACGCCTAAGCGTCTTTTGTTAAATTCTCGTGAGTACTAAAATCAGCAATTGTGAAATACCTCTTACAGGTACAGCGATACAATACCTGCTCTGTGTTAGCGATTTTACAGTTTTGCTAAAATTCAGATATAAAAAAAGACGCCTAAGCGTCTTTTCTTGAATTATCGTGAGAACTAAAATCTGCAATTATGCGATGCTTCTTTTAGGTACAGCGATACAACACCTGCTCTGTGTTGGCAGCTTTGATAGTTTTGACTGTTTGACTCTTTGACAATTTCACTAAAATTTAGTGATAAAAAAAGACGCCTAAGCGTCTTTTTTTTAAGTTCTCGTGAGAACTAAAATCTGCAATTATGTGATGCCTCTTTCAGGTACAGCGATACAACACCTTCCCTGTGTTAGCGATTTTACAGTTTTGCTAAATTTTAGATATAAAAAAAGACGCCTAAGCGTCTTTTCTTTAAGTTCTCGTGAGAACTAAAATCTGCAATTATGCGATGATTTTAGATACAACACCAGCACCAACAGTACGACCACCTTCACGGATAGCG
>NZ_JACGVP010000013.1:0-140706 GCF_014077275.1 Colwellia sp. BRX8-7
CTGTTTCTTCAACCATTTCCATTTCGAATGGAGTTAATGTAGCTAATGATTGCTCCTGTTGATATTGACGGGTCAACAGGGTGCCTTTAAACAACTTATGCCAACAGGACAGTACCTCTAGCGTCATCCAGTTGTTAGCTTGTTCACTATCAACATGAAGGACTAAATGTAAGTGATTATTCATGACAGCGTGAGCACAAATATCAATAGCAAACACCTGAGATAATTTAAACATACGTTGTGCAATCCAATGGCGCCTGTGCTCATAACTGACACCGGTTTCTTTATCAACACCACATAAAAAGGCTTTGCGAACGGTTTGACTGCAAATATGATAATACGGCGTATCAGATAAACTGATTTGTTGTGAACGAGGCTTGGGCATAACAATCACCACACTTATAAGAGGGTGAATTAAGTGTAGTTTATTGTTGAAAAAACAAACAAGTTATTATGGGTGGCTTAATTAGCAGCATTGTTAATGTTTTGTCTTGTCTGATCAGTGGTTTTGTGTCAAGTTTTTTTACAATGTTATCTTCTTACTATTTTAGAAACAACTATTATATTGAAATTGTTGTGTTTTTTACTTTGGTTCGATTCTTGCTCTTATAAAACACAAGATTCTTGCTCTTATAAAACACAAGATTCTTGCTCTTATAAAACACAAAATATTGCAAAAAAATATATAAGGTAATCACAAAATGAAATTAAAAGTATTCTTAGCAGGATTAATTATAGCTACTTGTAGCTTAACAAACGTTGCAAATGCACATCTTATTGCATTTGGTTGGGACGATTTAGATAACGGAACCATAGAGATGTATGGTCAGCATTGGCATGGAGATCAAAGTTCCGCCTTTTCTGATAATGGTGGAGTGCGTATTGGTCTTTGGGATAATGCTCTTTCAGCCAGTAACCAAAACACAGCGTCTTGGCAGCTCTTCCAGTGGACTAGCTTTATAAATAACATGGGCGGTAATACAGCACAAAATGACGCTCTAGTTTCGGCAGGCACGTTAGATGGTTATGCAATCGACGCAGGGAGTTGGAATAATAGCAGTAGTGATAACGATTGGTTCAAAACTAATCCGCTTGTTTTAGGTAACGGGAGTTGGGGTTTATTTACCGGGACTGCTTGCTGCGTCGACACGATGACTACGCCAATCCAAATTACATTGATGGGTATTTCGTCTGTTCAAAGTGGCACTGGTCCAGGTTCAGTTTCTGTACCAGAACCATCTACACTTGCTATTTTTGCATTAGGAATGATTGGTTTAGCATCACGTAGATTTAAGAAACAATCTTAATAATTTAAAATTGTTTTATTATAGAAAACATCAATTGTAATGATTGGTGTTTTTGTGTTTCTGGTGATTGGTAAATTAGGTTTTTAACTGTAAAGAGTTTTGACACGATTGATTTATTAATAGGGATTTTTATCAGTAAACCATTACCATAGGGTACTTAATCCTTTGCTAAGCCATATATGAAAAAGGCTTCAAATACTTTAAATTAATATTCAGCACTACTGGTGTCAGTTTTATAGTTTATTGACAATAAATAATCCATTCACAACCTATCCGTTTGACAGGTTATTTTCGAAATGGTCGCAGTTAGATAAGCAAAGGCTTATGTCCTCTTCGTATCAAAGTCATCGTTATGACGGATGATTTTTATTGGTAAATTTAGACCGCTTTGCCGCAAATTTAGTGTTCTGAGATGGAAGCCGACTGGCAGCAATGAACTTGAAGCAGACTTTGTAATTTGTGCGTTACTCGCTTTCATAAAGCGCATAAGTTATTTTTACAAACCCGAAGATAATGAATAGGAAAACTACCAGCAATAAATTATATCTGTTGGGCTGTTTTAATTTTAGATGACCTTATTGTATGTCTAACATTTCAACTTATATTCTGACCAATGCAAAGTATTACCTAACAAAACGACACTGCCAGAAACAATCAAGATTGCTGTACTCAAAATACCCGTCATAATGATACATTCCGCTATACCGCCATCGTCACAATCTCCTAGCTCCCCCATTTGAATGGATTTTAAGGTTAGTTTTTTTGTCACCATATCGCAGTCATAATAGTAAGGCTGGTCAGGTGAAGAAGAGGGAACGAACGCACATGAACTGATGGAAATTCCCATAAAAAAACTCAACAGTACTTTCTTTAAACTCATCAACTGCAATATCCATATAATTAATTTTTCATTAAAAGTGAGACCAATAAGAGATTTATCGCCTTTTATTGAGCTAAAGGTCGAACTTTGTGTAAATTAATTATAATAAAATACAAAACATTAACTGTTCAGTTTTTGTATTTCATTTGTTTAACTTTGTAAGATTATTTTAATTTTCATGGCAAATTTTTAATAAAAAATAACGCCTCCCTGAAGCAGAGAGGCGTTATTTTATTATCATTAATGGCGGGCTTAATTGAAGTTTTTCTATTTTAGCTACCTTTAGCCAAAACATAAAAAGTACTTATTTGTTTTTATTCTTGAGCATATCACGCAAATTCGCCACACCCATTTTAGTGGTTTTGTCTTTGTGCTCTTGGCTTTTTTTAGTTTCTGTTAGCTCCCAACTTAAATCGTCTTGCGGTAATTCGTGTAAAAATCGACTCGCTTCGGTGCGAGAAACTTCACCATATTGTCGGCGCTCTTTGGCATAAGTAAAAATCAATTCACGTTGCGCACGGGTAATTCCCACATAAGCCAATCGACGCTCTTCTTCAACATTACCTTCGTCCATACTTGTTTGGTGTGGCAATAAACCTTCTTCCATGCCAATCAAGAAGACATAAGGAAATTCTAGCCCCTTAGAAGCGTGTAGTGTCATTAATTGTACTTGGTCAGCATCGTCTTCATCTTCGCCACGTTCCATCATATCGCGCAAGGTTAAGCGGGTTACAATGGCCGGCAATAACATAGGCTCTTCTTCTTCATCCCCTTCAAGCATATTAGTTACCCAACTAAAAAGTTGCGTAACGTTTTTCATCCGCATTTCTGCCGCTTTTGGGCTAGGCGAAGTGTCGTACAGCCAATCTTCATAATTTATTTCACGGATCATCGCTCTAAGCACGGCAGGAGTATCACCTCGCTCCGCGTGATCGCCAGTTTCAACTAACCAACGAGTAAACCTTTGCACATGCACTAAACCACGACCGGTTAAATGCTGTTCAAGCCCCAACTCAAAACTAGCGGCGAACATACTTATTTGCCGCATATTGGCGTAATTACCCAGTTTTTCTAGTGTGGTGGGTCCAATCTCTCTACGTGGTACATTAACTATTCTTAGAAATGCATTGTCATCATCCGGGTTCACCAAAACACGTAAAAATGCCATCATGTCTTTAATTTCGCTTCGAGAGAAGAATGAAGTCCCGCCGCTGATCTTATATGGAATACGGTTAAGCATTAATGCTTTTTCTAATAAGCGTGATTGATGATTACCACGATACAAGATCGCATAATTTTTAAATTTACTTTTGTTTAAGAACTTATGACCAATTAACTCACCGACCACTCGCTCAATTTCATGCTCTTCATTTTTCGCTTGAATAACGCGCAGTTCAACGCCGTAAGCCAACTCACTAAACAACGCTTTGTCGTAAACATGAGGGTTGTTCGCGATTAAAGTATTGGCACACTTAAGAATACGACCACTTGAGCGGTAATTTTGTTCTAACTTAATCAACTTAAGTTGCGGAAAATCTTCTCCGAGTAAAACAAGATTTTGCGGTTTTGCACCACGCCATGAATATATAGATTGATCGTCATCGCCAACAACCGTTAACAAGGCCCGTTCACCCGCGATTAATTTTACTAACTCATATTGGCTGGCATTGGTATCTTGATATTCATCAACCAGTAAGTATTGAATTTTTTTCTGCCAGCGTGCTTTAACGTCAGGAAAGTTTTTTAACAACAAGGTAGGGATTAAGATTAAGTCATCAAAATCAAGCGCGTTATAGGCTTTCATATGTTTTTGATAGAGCTGGTAGAATTCAGCAAACATCGTGGTGTCTGCATCACCAGCCATTTTTATCGCGGTGTCGGGTAACATTAAGTCATTTTTCCAATTGGAAATCATGCTCTGTAATTTACTCAGTAAATCTTTATCACCATCAAGCTCATCATGTGTTAATTCTTTTAATAAAGACAACGTGTCTTGGTCATCAAATAAGGTAAAACCGGGTTTATAACCTAAGGTTTTAATTTCTTTACGAATAATATCAAGACCCAGCGAGTGAAAAGTCGAAACGGTGAGACCTCGCGTTAAACTTTTGTCCATCATCTTAATCACACGTTCTTTCATTTCTCGTGCGGCTTTATTGGTAAAGGTTACTGCCGCAATATTACGGGCTTTGTAATCACATTTTTCAATAAGATAAGCAATTTTCTTACAGATAACCCCTGTTTTACCACTACCCGCGCCGGCTAAGACTAAGCAGGGGCCAGTAACATATTTTACCGCTTCATTTTGTCCGGGGTTAAGTTTCATAGTGTTCAGTTTTTCAGATAATTAGATTTTCAGGGCGATGATTTTACCTTGTTTGCTCTATATCGTATATACCCTCGCACAGGTCAAACTCTACATTGTTAAATATCTTGGAGTTAATAAATTAGCCATTGGCAAAACCATTAAATACATTACAATGAGCTCATTGATGAACTAAGGATAATGATTATGTTTAACGCTAAAAAGATTGAAGAAATCGCCAAACAAGTTTCCGATGCAATTCCACCGAAATTCAAAGATATAGCTGCAGATATTGAAGAAAAAACCAAAGTGGTGTTACAACGAAAATTAACACAGCTTGACGTGGTTTCTCGTGAAGAGTTTGATGTTCAAACACAAGTATTATTAAAAACGCGTCAGAAACTGGCTGAGTTAGAAAATAAGCTCGCTGAAATCGAAACTAAGTTAGCTGAATAAAGTCACAAATAGCGATAAGTTATTATCGGTACAACTAACTTATCGCTTCGAAGAGTATGACTAAGTGACTATTTTATAGACACGCCGCTCTAAAATAAAGCCCATAATTCCCATGACAAACAAGAATACACCCGCTATTCGTAGCCATGCATTTATTGGCTGAGCAATCATTTTTTCACTATCGGCACGATAAAGCCGAAGCCCTTTTGGTAATGTTACGACATAGTTTTTCCCTAAGAATTTCTCAGACAATATGAATTTTTCATCCTTACGTTGTGTCATCTCCATCTTCTTTTTATAGTAAAGCTGGTTTTTTACATCTTCTCGCGGGATCATCTTCTCCCAATCATCAAATATATCTTTCGGCTCTCCCGCTAAAACAACGCCTTGAGAATAGTATCCAAACTGTACCTCTGGAAACAATATTTTACTTTGCCCGACATAGAATAAAGTGAGCGCAAGGACAATCAGTGCACTGCATATATAAAGATAACGCCTTTGATTTAACATTTGTGATTGCTGTTGCTGCTTTAACCAATGCTCTATATCAGGTATCTGCTTAAGCTGAGTCTCAGCGTAGCGTCTGTCGAATGCAGCTATAAAATCAGCTAAAGATAACTCATAAGCGGCTAATAACCTTCTAAAAATATCATTTGATGGCATTGACTTATCATTTTCTAACTTTGATAAATAAGATTGCTCTATTCCCGTTAAATCAGCTAAATCAGGCTGACTTAATGCTTTTTCATTTCTAAGTTTTTTTAACTGTTCACCAAGCGTCATTTGCTTTTCCTTTTTAGATTAAGTATTAAAATGCCGTCGACAGCAGACTTATTCTTGGTTATTCCTGCAATAATATAAAGGTGAATATTTAAGAATATTGTTGAATATAGAAATGTTGTTAGGGTTATTTGACATAAATGTTTATTGTCATTGCTTACCCATAAAAAAGCAGCCACCGGCTGCTTTTTTATTTTAAGGATAAACTTAATTTAATTGATATCTTTTAGTTTCTCAATATATTGTAGCTTCTCAATATTTAGCATAACGCGGCAATAGAATTCTTCGGGACAAAAAGGTTTTCGTAGAAAATCATCGGCACCATTTTTAATGAATCGTGCTGATTGAAAACTCTTTTCTGAACTCGCTACCGCTATAATGATTAACTCATTAATTGGGTGTTTGGCTCTAATTTTATGTACTAATTCTAAGCCACTCACCCCGGTTAAATCTTGCTCAAGGATCACAATTTTTATATCTGGTTGCTCCTCAAGCTTTTTAATTGCTTTGGTACCATCTTCAACATCATAAACTGTAAAGTTTCTTCGTTTAAGTAACTGACAAACATGATTTCTTGAGGCTAAAGAATCATCAACGACTAAAACACCAATTTTTGGGTTATGAAGTTGACCATGAAGGATTCGAAGTAAGTAATGATAAGCCTGAGCATTCGTTTTTGTAATGTAATCAATAATGGGTTGGTTAAGTAATTTCTTATGTGTAGCGTCATCAATTCGGCCCGTCATGATAATACTGGGAATATTGTGTTGAACAATATAGGGAACAACTTCACCATTAGGCGCATCAGGTAAACCATAATCAAGCGTCGCTAAGAAAAAACTATGCTCTTGGGCGAGCAACACTTTAACATGAGCAAAGGTGTGAGCGATGGTCACGGAATATCCTAAGGAAACAGCAATTTTTTCAATAACTAGCGCAATTGACTTACTGTCCTCAACAACGAGCAATCTTTTTTGGGTCATATAAAACTCACTCGCATTAGTAAAACTTAATTATAAATTACTATACCTGAGAGTTTCACTAAGTAAACTTATATTACCCGGTGGCTCTTCTTTGCTTAACTGCTTCTGCTAAACAAAGAGAATTGTCGTCATTAAAGTAAACAATAAAACAAGTTAATCTATCTTCTTTATGTAACAAGCAGCCAATGGCTGCTTGTTAACTTTTAAAGGTAAACTCGCTTAAATCTACCGCAGGTTACAACTTCATTGGCTGCATTTGTTTATAGGTTAGGCTACGCCATAACCATTCCATGGGACCAAAGCGGTAGCGGTTTAACCACCATTTAGATAATATTATTTGAGTCACTATAATGGCTATAACAATAAGCATTTGCGGTGCTCTTGATATCTCACCGTATTGCCCTCCCGCATAACCATAAAAGATACTCGTTAAAATAACTGAGTGCATTAAATAATTGGTTAATGCCATTTGCCCCATGGGTGAAAATGCGACAAAAAACTGCTGCCACTTTTGTTTGTTTAACGCACAAACAACGAGACCTAAATATCCTGCCGAAAGTAAATATTGGCCGATATAAAAAAGTGTTTGCCCAACACCTTGCAGCACGACTGAAATAGCTGCGGCAGGGTGTTGAATAATTAAGATGCTAGCAACATTTAATGGAATACCAACGCATAAACCGACTTTAGCCAAGAGACTAAAAAATTTATGATGCTCTTGGTGTTTGGTTATTTTTTCTGTCACCACCAGCCAAAAACCTAAGATAAATATTGGTATTAAAACGAACAACGACATAATAGGCGTGAACATCAACATAAATCCCAGAAAGCCAAGCCGGTATTCTGTAGCTTGCCAATAACTATTTTGCATAAAGGCACTATCTTCTTCAGCAATATCCGCCTGTAATGCTTTACGTTGCTCAATAGTTTCAGCAATAGTGATTTCTCTCAGTTCTTCATCGGTAAGTATAGCTTCTTCAGCACTAGACTCTTCACTATCAATAGCATCGTTCTTTTCTAATATAACATCAGTATTTGTCAGTAATTGCTGTTCAACTGCTGTATATATATCAAGGTCGTTTTGCCATATTTCTTGATACTTAGACTCGTTAAAAACCATGCCCAATATAGAACCCAAAAAACTCACCAGAAAAAGAGGGATCATTAGCCACATTAAGGCTAGTTTTAAATAAGCTTTTGGGTCTTCTGTTTTTTTATAGGTAACCCAAGCTAATAGGATTAAACCCGCGATAGCGTACTGGTGTAAAATATCACCGCCCCATAAAAAAATCATATGGGCTATACCGATGAGCAGCAATACCAACATACGACGAACAAACCAAGCACCAAAGGGTCGACCTGCATCTTTGGCACGTAACAACATAACAGCAAAGCCCATTCCAAAGATAAGGGCAAATAATTTATAAAATTTACCTTCAACAAAACAACGAATTAACCAACCAATTGCATGGTCAATACCAGTTAATGTTGTATCGTGTCCGCCTAAAGAAATAATTGCACGGTTAAACCATTCAATATTCATCAATAAAATACCAACGAGAGCTAGGCCGCGTAAAATATCTAAGGCATCAACACGTTTATGTTTATCCAAGGGTTTTAACTTAGAGGGGGGTATTACCGATTCATCTTCTTGGCTTACTTGCATCATGAATTGTCCATATAGTTTTTATGGATATAGAATAAACTAATTTTTCTGCAATTGAAAAGTATAAAATATAAGAAGCCACTTCAATTAAAGTGGCTTTAGTATATGATCAGTAAAGGTTATTTAAATAATCGCTCGATTTAATTTAAAAATGCTTGATAGGCTTTATTTTCGGTTTCTTCTTGCCACTCATAACCTAAATCTTTTAAATGATTAAAAAAGGCAAGCTGGTCATCATTATTCACTTCAAAGCCAGCTAATACTTGCCCGAAAGCCGCACCATGATTACGGTAATGAAATAAAGTAATATTCCAATGCTCACCTAAGGTATCTAAGAACTTTTCCAATGCACCTGGATATTCAGGAAACTGAAAACGAAAAATACGCTCTGGCGTTGGTGAAGAATTTTGGCCACCAATCATATAGCGGACATGAAGTTTAGCTAATTCGTTATCAGTAAGATCTGTTGCTCGATAATCTCTTTTAGTTAACTGTGACAGTAAGTGATTTCGATCATCTTCACCACTGGTTCTAACACCTACAAAAATATTAGCACTTTTATGGCTGCCATCGGCTTTTGTTGCATAACGGTAATTAAACTCAGTGATCACTCGTCCATCTAAGGCATGACAGAAGGTTCTAAAACTACCTTTCTTTTCTGGAATTTTTACTGCGAGCACCGCTTCTTTTTGCTCACCTAATTCACATCGCTCTGAAATATATCGTAACGTGTGAAAATTCATATTAGCGCCAGACAGAATAGCAACTAATGCTTCATCTCCAGCACTGGTTTTACAATACTTCTGTAAGCCCGCCAGTGACAATGCGCCAGCAGGTTCTGAAATCACGCGCGTCTGTTCAAAGATGTCTTTGATAGAAGTACAAATTTCATCGGTTGTTACCGTGATCACGTCATCGCAATAATGTTTAATGACATTGAAGGTATTTTCACCAATCCTCTTTACGGCAACCCCATCAGCAAACAGTCCCACTTGTTCTAAGTCGACCGGTTTACCGGCTTCCATAGCGGCTTTCAAGCAAGCAGAGTCTTCTGCTTCAACACCGATAACTTTTATATTGGGTCGTAGTTGCTTTAAATAAACCGACATACCTGCTAGTAAACCGCCACCACCGACTGGAACAAAAACAACGTCAATTTTTGGGTGCTGCTGTAAAAGTTCTTTGGCAACCGTGCCTTGTCCAGCGATAATATCGATATCATCAAAAGGAGGAACTATTGTTTTATTTTCATCTCGGGCAAAATCTAATGAAGCAACTTGCGCTTCATTGAAACTTTTACCGACTAAGCGCACTTCGGCGCCAAAACGACGTACATTATCAACTTTTATATCAGGTGTTGTTATTGGCATAACAATCGTGGCTTTAATACCGAGCTTATTTGCTGCAAGTGCCAAGCCCTGAGCATGATTACCGGCAGAAGCGGCAATCACCCCATGAATACACTGCTCTTCAGTTAAATTAACAAGCTTATTATAAGCACCACGGATCTTAAAAGAATGAACCGGTTGCTGGTCTTCACGTTTAAGGAAAATTTGATTGCCTAAACGTGATGACAACTTAGTTAATGATGTTAATTCACTTTCTATAGCAACATCATAAACGGGTGCCAATAGAATTCTTCGTAAATAGTCGAGCCCTTGTTCTTGAGTTTCTTTCGCAAGCACTAAAGCTTGCTGTTCAGCTTCAGTCATTATATTTATTCCAAAAGGTCATCAAGAAATTCACCTTACGCCCCAACTAAACCGTCAAGTAAATCACGGTTACGTACTGCACCTTTGTCAGCACTTGTTGCTAACATCGCGTAATTTTTCAAGGCATAGCTAATTGGGCGTACACGGTTAAGTGGTTTCCAAGCATCCTTGCCTTTTGCTTCCATGTTAGTGCGACGTTCAGCTAAAACTGCTTCGCTGACGTTTAATGTAATATCGCGATTAGGAATATCGATATGAATAATGTCACCTTGTTCAACTAAGGCAATCATACCGCCACTGCCAGCTTCAGGAGAAACATGGCCAATAGATAAACCAGAAGTGCCACCAGAGAAACGGCCATCGGTTAATAAGGCACATTCTTTACCTAACCCCATAGATTTTAAGTAAGTGGTTGGGTAAAGCATTTCTTGCATACCAGGACCCCCTTTAGGGCCTTCGTAACGAATAACAACCACTTCGCCAGCAACAACCTTGCCCGCTAAAATACCTGAAACCGCATCATCTTGGCTTTCAAAAACATGAGCTGGACCGGTAAAGACTAAATTATCATCTGATACACCCGCCGTTTTAACAACACAACCATCAGGGGCAATATTACCGGCTAATACCGCTAAGCCACCCTCTAATGAATACGCGTGTTCAAGTGAACGTATACAGCCGTTTTCACGATCGTCATCAACAGTATCCCAACGACAGTCTTGACTAAAAGCTTTAGTGGTACGAATACCTGCGGGGCCTGCACGGAAAAAGTCGATCACGCTTTGGTCTTTAGTTAACGTTATATCATATTTTTCTAGCATTTCATCAAGTGTTAAACCCAGTACGTTTTTGATGTCCATGGTTAATAAATTAGCGCGAGCTAATTCACCTAAAATTGCAATGACACCACCAGCGCGATGTACGTCTTCCATATGGTATTTAGGTGTAGAAGGAGCAACTTTACATAACTGCGGGACAACTCTTGATAAGCGATCCATATCTTTCATGGTGAAATCAATATCAGCTTCTTGCGCAGCGGCGATTAAATGCAACACGGTATTTGTTGAACCACCCATAGCAATATCTAAACAAGTGGCATTTTCGAACGCCGCTTTGTTAGCAATATTACGTGGCAACGCCGACTCGTCATTTTCTTGATAGTAGCGCTTAGTTAATTTAACAATTTCTTTACCCGCGTTTAAGAACAGTTGTTCACGGTCAGCATGGGTTGCAAGCATTGAACCGTTACCCGGTTGTGCTAAACCTAACGCTTCTGCTAAACAGTTCATTGAATTAGCAGTAAACATGCCCGAACAAGAACCACAAGTAGGACAAGCCGAACGTTCAACTTGGTCACTTTGCGCGTCAGAGACTTTTGGGTCAGCACCTTGGATCATCGCATCAACAAGGTCAAGTTTGATAATTTGGTTAGAAAGCTTAGTTTTACCAGCTTCCATTGGGCCACCGGAAACAAAAATCACTGGAATATTTAAGCGCATAGCCGCCATTAACATACCCGGCGTGATTTTGTCACAGTTTGAAATACAGACCATAGCATCGGCACAATGCGCATTAACCATATATTCAACCGAGTCGGCAATTAAATCACGCGAAGGTAAACTGTAAAGCATACCGCTGTGACCCATGGCAATACCATCATCAACCGCAATGGTATTAAATTCTTTAGCGACACCACCCGCTTTTTCAATAGCGCCGGCAACAAGCTGTCCCATATCTTTTAAATGCACATGACCGGGTACAAACTGAGTAAAGGAGTTAACAACCGCAATAATTGGTTTGCCAAAATCATTATCCGTCATTCCTGTTGCGCGCCATAAAGCACGAGCCCCAGCCATATTACGGCCTTGAGTAGAAGTTGCAGATCTTAATTTAGGCATGATATTTACATTCCAATTGATAATGTGAATTAATATTGTGAAAAATTTTATTTTGAAAGCTACTGTTCCAAGAAGCTCTTAAAATAAAACCTTATCGGTTTTATTTATAGTTTACGGTGATAGCAACTCTTCAACATTTGCCACTTTAGCAAAGAAGGCGTAACGGGCTTATCGCCAGAAGCGAGTATTGCCGATGCCGGTAAAGTGGTAATGACAACGAGTTGCTTTTATTACCGTTATTTAACGGGATCTAACCAATTATCTGGAACAGTAGTCGTTCCGTTGAAAATACCAAAAAATGCTTCTTGAATAGCTTTAGTGATCGGTCCACGGGTACCATTACCGACAAGCATTCCGTCCACTGATTTTACTGGTACAACTTCCGTTGCTGTGCCACACATAAAGAACTCATCAACTAAGTACAATGACTCACGAGAAATTGGCTCTTCACGTACTTCATAACCCAATTGTTCTGCAAGAAAAAATACAGTATCGCGGGTTAAACCTTGTAAAATCGAAGCCGTTCCAGGAGGGGTATAAAGAATACCTTTGCGGATCAAAAATAAGTTTTGACCGGCTCCTTCACTAACCATATTATTGATATCAAGTGCGACACCTTCAGCATAACCATGACGAGCAGCTTCAGCTGAAATCAGTTGTGATGAAAGGTAATTACCACCGGCTTTTGCTGCTGTTGGCATAGTGTTAGGTGCTAATCGATTCCAACTTGACACTCCAACTTCTACACCATTCTCAATAGCATCAGCGCCTAGGTAAGCTTCCCAACTAAATGCAGCAATCATTACATCAGCTTTTGCATCAATAGGTGGACGTAACCCCATACCGATATCACCCAAAAAAGCCAACGGACGTAAGTAAGCAGAAGCTAAACCATTTTCAGCAACGGCATCTTTACAGGCTTGAACAATTTCTTCTTGGGTAAAAGGGATATTCATTCGATAGATTTTTGCTGAATCAAATAAACGTTTAATATGTTCTTCTAAACGAAAAATACACGTACCTTTATGAGTATCATAAGCACGGATACCTTCAAATACCGAGGAACCATAATGCAAAGCGTGACTCATTACATGCACGGTAGCATTTTTCCAAGGCATGAGTTCACCATTAAACCAAATTAGTTCTGCATTTACTTTAGCCATTTTTCTTCCTAATTTATAATATTTTTAACGAGTTAGCTGTAGTTTAATTACCCAACCAACTCTGAATTTTTATGGGTGCTTGTTGCGCAATTATTATAACTGGTTATGAGCGACATTACTTCGTGGTATTTTTGTCTACCTTGACGTCTTTGATATCAATCAGTTTATTAATTTGATCAACTAAAAGTGAAATAGGTCGCTCACTTCGCACCATTAATTCTATAGTGCCGATATTTGTACCGGTATTAACTCGCGCCTTAATGCCTTCGATTAGGAAGCCTCGGTAGCGGGTGACTTGTAAAATACGCTCTAACACCACTTGCTTATCATCAGCCTTTATACGTAATTGATAATGATTCATCTTAAGTACTCTCCATCATTTTATCATTGGCTGTATTGGGTGGAACTAGTGGCCAAACATTATCTGCGGCATCTATTTTAACTTGTAAAAGATAAGGCCCGTTATGCGCTAACATCTCTTCAATCGCCTCAGAAACCTCTGCCTTAGAGCTTATCTGTTTAGCTTTAATGTCAAATGCATTTGCAAGCATGACAAAATCAGGGTTATCAGAAAGATCTGTTTCACTTAAACGTCCATCAAAAAATAAATCTTGCCATTGGCGGACCATACCTAATTTGGCATTATCAATGAGGACAATTTTTACCGGTAGCTGAAAACGCTTTATTGTTGAGAGTTCTTGCACATTCATCATGATAGAGCCATCGCCTGAAACAGTAATAATACAATCTGTTGGTCGGCTAACTTGTGCACCGATCGCGGCCGGCAAGCCAAAGCCCATGGTGCCCATTCCAGCACTGGTTAAAAAGTTACTAGGGTGATCAAATGACATATGCTGTGCCGCCCACATTTGATGTTGACCAACATCAGTGGTAACACAACTGTTTAGCGGCATTTTATCGCTCAACTCTTTAAGTACCGCTGGTGCAAAAATAGTGCTGCCAGGATGATTATAATCCCAAGAAAAATCAGCTTTCATTTGCTGACATTTTTGTTGCCAACTTTTGATTTCTAAAGGAATCGATAAGGCAGGTAAATTAGTTTTTAAATCACCTAAGATCGCTGAATCAGCGGCTCGGCGTTTATTAATCTCGGCTGTATCTATATCAAAATGAATAACTTTCGCATGGGGCGCAAACTCAGTTAATTTCCCAGTAACTCGGTCATCAAAACGTGCACCAACAACAACCAATAAATCACTTTCTTGTACCGCTAAGTTTGCCGCTTTAGTGCCGTGCATGCCTAACATGCCAAGATAGTTTTCATTATTAGGCGAAATAGCACCTAAACCTTTTAATGTTGAAACACTCGGTATATGGGTAATATCAATAAAATCGCGTAATTCATCGACCGCGTTTGCCATACCTACACCGCCACCCACATACAAAACAGGCTGTTTTGCATGACAAAGCATAGCGATTGCAGAACCAACATTAGCCGGTGGTAAATTAACTTTATTTTTCAAGGTTGAAACTACACTGCCTTGGCTAACCACATGCGCAATTTGAATGTCTTTTGGGATATCGACAAGAACAGGACCTTGTCTCCCTTCCAATGCTATAGCAAAGGCTTGATGTAAAACTTTTTCAAGATCATTAATATCTGTTACCTGAAAAGAATGCTTAGTACAGGCGAGTGATAAACCAAAAATATCGATTTCCTGAAAAGCATCAGAGCCCATCACCGAAGTAGCAACTTGTCCAGTTATGGCAACAATAGGAATTGAATCGGCAAGGGCGTCAGCAAGGCCAGTAATTAAATTAGTTGCCCCCGGTCCAGAAGTCGCAAAACAAACCCCTACTTTACCGGATGCTCTTGCATAACCTACTGCTGAAAATGCCGCACCTTGCTCATGACGACACAAGAAGTGTTGGATGTCACTGTCGGTAAGTGCATCATAAATTGGCATTATAGCGCCACCAGGATAACCAAAAACATGCTCAACACCGTGCTGCTGAAGTACGTCAAAAAGTAATGAACCGCCTGTTTGTTTCTTTTCACTTGTCATCTTTTTTTTAACCCACCCAACTGAATACATTTTGCATAACCGTTAGTTTGAGCTTTCTCCTTTGCGCTGAGTTGGTATGATTTATTGATATAAAATATTGATATTAAAACTGACCATCATTATTTTCATCTTTATCTATAAAAAAACCCCCGTTCCTTTCGGAGCGAGGGTTTGTTTTTTGCTTTAGTTTTTCTTAGCTCAACAAACAACCTCGCGATGATTTAATAATCACCACGACGAGAATGTTAATAATCACTGAACTAAATTTTTGCATGTTTATTCAATTACCTTGATTCTTTATAAAAACAAAATGAAAAACTTTTAAATTTGTTGGCTATTGCACTGCCTATTTAAATTAGTACCATAGCTCTAATATTAAGTGCAAGTTTTTTTACTAGCGTTTTTTAATTGAAATAAATAATTTAGTTATATGATGCGTTAGCACTTTAGATAAATCCTGCCTAAACTTAACTTACAGGATGCTAACTAAATGGATTTGTTATGAGCTTAGCTTGTATTTATAGCAGAGCCCGGGTTGGGCTTGAATCTCCCCTTGTCACTGTCGAAGTGCATTTAGCCAATGGACTGCCGGTATTTAATATTGTCGGTTTACCAGAAACCTCGGTACGTGAATCAAAAGATCGGGTGCGCAGCGCTATCATCAATTGTGGTTATCAGTTCCCCGCAAAGCGAATTACCATAAATCTAGCCCCTGCTGATTTACCTAAAGAAGGAGGTCGCTTCGACTTACCGATAGCGCTTGGTATTTTGGTTGCCAGTAAGCAACTGCCTAATACAGATTTAAGCCAATATGAGTTTGCTGGCGAACTTGCGCTTTCCGGTGAATTGCGTGAAATTATTGGTGAAATTCCAATGGCAATTGCTTGCGCTAACGCTAAAAGAACCTTAGTTATTCCTAAACAAAATGCTGAACAAGCGAGTTGGGTTAAGCAGGCCAATATTTTATCAATAGAACATTTAAGTCAATTATACCCACACTTTTTAAAGCAACGCTCGCTACCTTTGGTGTCTGCAAAAGCAGTAGAGCATTATCAAGTGCCTACCAGTAAAGACATTGCTGATGTTATTGGCCAACCACTGGCAAAAAGAGCTCTAGAAATCTCCGCTTGTGGCGCGCACAATCTACTTTTTATTGGGCCACCCGGTACGGGCAAAACCATGCTAGCGAGCCGTTTACCTGGAATATTACCACCAATGAGCGAAAGTGAAGCGTTAGAGGCTGCAGCTATCGCTTCGATTAGCCATCAAAAAATCAATCATAAATCTTGGTTAACTCGCCCCTTTCGCGCTCCCCATCATACGGCTTCTTCTGCGGCACTGGTTGGTGGTGGCAGCCAACCACAAGCGGGAGAGATTTCATTGGCGCATAATGGCGTATTATTTCTGGATGAATTACCAGAATTTGCTCGTAAAGTGCTCGATGTTTTACGTGAACCCATGGAATCAGCCGAAGTTACCATTTCTAGAGCAATGTACAAACAAACCTTTCCAGCAAAATTTCAATTAGTAGCTGCGATGAATCCTAGCCCAACCGGATTTTACAATGATAACCGCAGCACACCTGAACAAGTGCTACGCTATTTAAATCGCCTATCGGGGCCTTTTCTTGACCGAATTGACATTCAAATTGAGGTGACCCGTTTACCCAAGGGTATGTGGGCAAAGGATGATCATAACAATGAAAGTTCTGCGCAAATACAGAAAAGGGTTGCGCTGTGTAGAGAATTACAATTACAGCGGCAAGGGAAAGCAAATGCTCACTTAGGGAGTGCTGAAACACGGATATTTTGCAAACTGAGTACTGATGAGCATGAGTTTTTAGAGCTTGCCGTTGAAAAACTTGGTTTGTCTACCCGTGCCCACCATAAAATATTAAAGATAGCGCGCACCTTGGCAGACATGAATAGTATTGAAGATATTCAACATGAACATATCATTGAAGCGCTGTCTTATCGCGCAATGGACCGATTACTGAGACACCTAACCGATGCTGTTTCTTTTTAACCGGACATCACAATTAATAAGATTAAAGTCGTCATATTGAATATATCTGGCATTAGCATCTTATCAAAAAGCCTTCTAGCCAATAACAATGGCTATTCTCTAGCGATAAAGCGGTTGCTGAGACTATTTAATTGCCTCAAAGAAGGCTTTGACTAAGGTTTGTTCTCGACTTTGGTTTAAACAACAAATGCCGAGGTCGAACGGCTCAATGTCGCCAACATTTTGTAAATATTGCACCCGGTCTTTTACCGGGCTATTTTCAACAACAACTTTTGGGGCCATGCCGACACCACAACCTAAAGCAACCATGCTAACAAGCGCTTCATGACCCGAAACTGTTGCATAAATATTGGGTTTACCTTGTTGCTTTTTACGATACCAAAGTTCAAAACGCTTACGCGCCGCACCATGCTCAGCTAAAATAATCGGTACTTCAGACCAAATAATTGTTTCGTCTTGTAATTGTTGCTGAACTCGACAAGCCATCGTTGGTGCAATAACGGCCAACGGCACAGTAGCAATATGCTGAAAATAAAACATTCTTGATAAGCTTTCAGGTTTTACACCAAAAGCAAAATCTACCAACTTTTGCTGTACTTGGTCAAAGGCATCAGCAGCATCACCGGTCGTTAATACAATTTCAACTAGCGGGTGTTGTTGGCGAAAGCGTTCCAATAGCGGTGGTAAATGACTATAAGCGGCAGTAACAGAACAATAAATGTGAAGTTTACCCTGTAGTTCAGCCTGCTTTTGGTCGAGCGACAATTGCAATAATTGCCATTGCTCAAGTTGCTGTTCGGCATATTTATAAAATAACATGCCTGCCTCAGTTAGCACGACTGAACGATTATCACGATGTAATAGCAAACAACCTAACTGATCTTCCAGCCTTTGAATAATTCGACTTAAGGTAGAAGTACTGACATGGTGCGCTTCAGCGGTTTTCCCAAAATGAAGACTGTGGGTTAAATGCACAAACATTTTTAACGATTTAAGATCCATTATTTACTCTTACCATTCATTGACAACATTTTACCCACCAATCGTTGCACTTTATGCAACACCACCTTGCGAATATATCATTTTAAGCAACATTAATCTTGCGCTATGATAACTCCATCGTCGGAAAGACCGATAAAGCCATTAAATAATCACATCGCCAGCATTACGTTGAGTCGATTTGAGACAAAAGGATAACCCAATGAGCAATTATTTTAACACCTTAAGTTTACGTGAAAAATTAGGTCAGTTAGGCAAATGTCGTTTTATGCAGCGTGAAGAATTCAGCGATGGCTGTAATTTTATTAAAGACTGGAATATTGTCATTGTCGGTTGTGGCGCGCAAGGGCTAAACCAAGGTTTGAACATGCGTGATTCGGGTTTAAATATCTCTTACGCATTACGCGAAGCTGCCATTTCATCAAAACGTCAATCTTGGCAATGGGCGACAGAGAACGGTTTTACCGTAGGTACATACGCAGAATTAATACCACAAGCTGACTTAGTGCTTAATTTAACACCAGACAAGCAACATACATCTGCTGTTACTGCTGTTATGCCTCATATGAAACATGGTTCAACTTTAGCCTACTCACACGGTTTTAATATCGTTGAAGAAGGTATGAAAATTCGTGAAGATATTACTGTAGTCATGGTTGCCCCTAAATGTCCGGGTACTGAAGTACGTGAAGAATACAAACGTGGTTTTGGTGTACCTACTTTAATTGCTGTTCACCCTGAGAATGATCCACAAGGTAACGGCTTAGCAATAGCTAAGGCTTACGCATCAGCTACTGGTGGCGATCGTGCCGGCGTACTTGAATCATCATTTATTGCTGAAGTGAAGTCTGACTTAATGGGCGAGCAAACTATTTTATGTGGCATGTTGCAAACCGCAGCAGTACTTGGCCATAAGCAGTTAGTTGCGCAAGGTATGGATGCTGCGTATGCACGTAAGCTATTACAATACGGCATTGAAACAACAACGGAAGGCTTAAAGCATGGCGGTATTACCAATATGATGGACCGTTTATCAAACCCTGCTAAAGTTAAAGCGTTTGATATGTCTGAAGCATTAAAAGTCATCTTACGTCCGTTATTTGAAAAACATATGGACGATATTATCGAAGGTCGCTTCTCTGCCACTATGATGGAAGATTGGGCAAATGATGATGTGAACTTATTAAAATGGCGTGAAGAAACAGCTGAGTCTTCTTTTGAAAAAGCAGCTGATTGCGACATTGAAATTACCGAACAAGAATACTACGACAAAGGCATCTTTGTGGTAGCTATGGTAAAAGCCGGTGTTGAACTAGCCTTTGAAGCTATGGTTGCTGCGGGTATCATTGAGGAGTCAGCGTATTATGAGTCATTACACGAAACACCGTTAATTGCTAACTGTATTGCCCGTAACAAATTGTACGAAATGAACGTAGTCATTTCAGATACCGCTGAATACGGTAACTATTTATTTACCCATGCTGCACAACCTTTACTTAGTGATTTCGTCAGCAAATTGTCACTTGAAGAATTAGGTGAAGGCTTAAAGGAAAGCTCAAATGGCGTTGATAACGTACGCTTGATTGAAGTTAACGAAGCAATTCGCAGCCATGGTGTCGAAAGCGTAGGTAAAAAATTACGTGGCTACATGACAGATATGAAACGCATTGTAGAGTCGAATCAATAAAATAAAATAAAACGAGCGTTGTAGGTCACTAAAGGTAAACACTTAGGCCAGAGAGTCTAATGGTATTATTTTCTGGCCAGCAAGTGCTACACTGCAGCGCTTTATTTTATATCAAAGAGGAAAATTATCATGACAGAATTAAAGAATGTAACACTGACCAAGGCCGCTAATGTTTATTTTGACGGCAACGTAACTAGCAGAAAAGTAACGCTAGCAGATGGTTCAGTAGTAACCTTAGGCATTATGATGCCTGGTGAGTATACCTTTGCTACGGCAGAAAAAGAATTGATGGAAATTATCGCTGGTGAGGTTGAAATATTATTACCTAACGAGACGCAATGGCAAAGCATTTCTGCAGGTGGACACTTTTATGTCGACGCCGATGCTAAATTTGATATCAAAGTAAAAGCGTTAGCTGATTATTGCTGTTCTTATATAGCAGCATAAAGCCACATCTATTGGCTTTAACAGTACCTCCGAAGATAATGGAGGTGCTTATCATTAGCTTAAGTCACCCTTATCGACAAAAACTCACTGATACCTTAAAAGTGACACCTTCTTAAAACGGACTTCGACATTTAACGTTAAGTTATCATTATAATTTAACTCGCTCTTGCCGATAACCGCTAAACCTTATTTAACACCTCGCCACTAAAAACATTGCTGATTTACTATCAATAATACTCATTTAATGAAAAAATCATCTTTAATAGCCATTGCTGAATATAAATAATGAAACTCAATAAAACCACGCAAAAAATCGATAATAATGTTTGTAAAGCACTTAAATTAGCCTGCGAAGACTTCACTAACGAAGTTGATGGTTTCTGTTGGCTAACCCACCGCGCTAATTACACTAATTTTCCCGCAAGTTTAGTGGTGACCTGTATTTTCGATATCGATGCAGAAGTGATTGCAGCGAAAGAACAAAAAGTTGATGATCACTTGCGTGATGTCATTCAAAAGCAGTTACTCAAAGTGGGTATTGTCTTAAAAAACGTTCGCCACAATGTCCATTTAGATAGTGAAGAGTCTTGCTTACGTGACCATAGTGGTCAATGGCCTGAACGTCTAAAATTAAGAGTGACTAAGCAAAAGCCAACACAAAGTAAACAGTTTGGCCGCTAGAGCCTCAGTTAATTACCCCGTTACCTAGCCTTATAAAACAACCATATCATCACGATGAATAATCACTTTACTGGGACAACAGCCTAATAAAGTGATTATCTGTTCACTATTACACCCCATAATACGCAATAAATCTCGTTGACTGTATTGGCAAATACCTTTAGCAATCAAATTTTTAGAATGCGCGTCAATAATATCAACAGACTCTCCAGCGACAAAATCACCGTCAACTTGACTGACACCTGAGGGTAATAGCGAAGCTCCTTCATTAACCACAGCATGCACTGCACCGGCATCAAGATGTACTTTTCCGCTGCTTTTTAAGGTATGTTTTAACCAGTGTTTGCGTGCTTTGGTCGCCGCTTGTTTGGCACTAAAATGTGTACCTGGGTTTTCACCTTTTAATATCTGTTGAAAAACTTCACTACGACTACCATTTAAAATATAAGTATCTATGCCATTTTCAACCGCTTTTTCGGCGGCCTGAATTTTTGTTTTCATACCACCGGTGGCAATAACGTTATTTGTTGTTCCAGCCATGGCATGAATTTCAGCGGTAATTTCGTGAATTTCAGGGAGTAACCTTGCCTTAGGGTTTTCACGCGGGTCTTGATCATAAACACCGTCGATATCGCTTAAGATGAATAAGCAGTCAGCTTCACTCACTAAAGCGACTAAGGCGGCTAAATTATCGTTATCACCGACTTTCAATTCATCAGTCGCGACCGTGTCATTTTCATTAACAATAGGGATAACACCATTTTCCAATAAAATGCGTAGGGTGTTTTTAATATTGATGTAGCGCTGGCGATCTTTTAAATCTCCATGGGTAATGAGTAACTGGCTACAAGGAACATCAAAAAATCGCTGCCAATTCGCCATCATTTTCATTTGCCCAACAGATGCCATCGCTTGTTTAGTGGGAATAGAGGGTACGGGAGAGCCGTGCTTAATTAATTGTCGTCCTGCAGCAACACTGCCAGATGAAACGATAATAATTTCTTTACCTGCCTGTTGGCATTCGGTAATAAAACGAGCAATAGCAAGAATATACTTACCACTACAGCCCTTATTGTCTGGTGCAACTAAAGCACTGCCTACTTTAATTACCGCACGATTAAAATTCATTGTTGTTCCCCTATGATCCAGCCCCTAGCATGCCTCGATATGCAGGTAATTTGCAATCAACTTTTTGCCATAATATAGATGAGTTTATCCTTTTTAGGCTGTTGACTTGTTATATCGAATTAATTCGGTATTTATATCCATTAAAACTTAAGAAATGGCGAGTTACTTAACTTGAAATAACAAGATGGTGTTTTTTACCTCATTCTAAAATATCAATAATAGACGCCTAAAACGCCTTTCTCTGCTAATTATTAACATTAAGCCTCGTTAACTTTCACTCATTTCAACAACTTGATGAATAATTGTTTTCAAACGGTTGTTAATCGTGATTAATTTATTTCACTGTTTTTGCTGAAAATTACTTCAAATCAGATTATGATCGGACATCTATTTATTTTTGTTATATTGAGCAAGTATTCCATGTTGAATTTTTTACCTCCGCTACTTATTCATATTATTTCGCTAACAATTTATACCGTTAATACGCTTTTCTGGTTAATACCTATTATTATATTTTCATTTTGTAAGGCTATTATTCCATTAACCTTTGCTAAAAAAATATTCAGCTATTTATTAGATCAAATGGCAAGCAATTGGGTGGGTGTTAACACCTTTATTCAAAAGCTTTTTAATAAAACAGAAATTAAGGTAACCGGCTTAGATCAACTAACCATGAAAGAATGGTATTTGGTAGTCTGTAATCACCAAAGCTGGGTTGATATTGTTATCTTGCAGCGAGTCATGCATCGCAAAATTCCTTTTTTGAAATTCTTCTTAAAAAAAGAACTTATTTTTGTGCCTTTTTTAGGCTTGGCTTGGTGGGCCCTCGACTTTCCATTTATGAAGCGTTATAGCCAATCTTTCATTAAAAAGAACCCTCATTTAAAAGGCAAAGACGTTGAAACCACACGTAAAGCTTGTGCTAAATTCAAGCATAAACCCGTCAGTATAATGAACTTTATAGAAGGAACACGCTTCACTAACGAAAAGCACGATAAGCAAAATTCCACGTTTAAACATCTACTTAAACCTAAAGCTGGTGGCATAGGTTTTGTGCTAGAAGCCATGGGTGGCAACTTGCATAAAATAGTCAATGTTACCATTCATTACCCAGAAGGGATCCCTACTTTTAGTGATTTTTTAGCGGGAAAAATTAAACAGGTAAATGTCGATGTAGAGGTTTCAAACATTGGCGATGATCTTGTTGGCGACTATGTGCGCGATCGACATTTTAAAATAAAATTTCAAAAATGGGTTAATCAATTATGGCTTGATAAAGACCAAAAACTTATCGAGTTTAATAATGATAATACCGCTAAATAACATTGAAATTGAAAAAGGAAACTTAAATGAGTGAACTCATTAGCACATGGTTAACTAACCAAGGTATCGCCGAAGCGTATTTAGCGATGACCACCATTTTTGTTGGTTGCATGCTCATTTTTGTCATTTCAGCATTGGGTTACTACCTCGCAAAATATCAGGTATTAGCTTTTGTTAACAAAATGGTCAGCAGAACAAAAAATACTTGGGATGATGTTTTATTAGAGCATAATGTTTTTTCTCGCTTCGCTTTTTTAATTCCGTTATTCGTACTACTGTTTTTAACGCCTATTTTACTGCCCGAACAAGCATTACTTGGCGCCGTTTTAGTGGTTTTTGTAAAAATAGCTCTCAGCTTTCAAATTGCACGTTCTATTAGTGCTATTTTAAACGTCATTAGAAGTCTTTATCAAAATACTGCGCGTGACCGCTACTTACCCTTAAGCTCAACGATACAAGTGATAAAACTGGTTATTTATTTGGTTGCTACGATTCTATCTATTTCATTTATTTTAGATAAGTCACCTATTTATTTACTCAGTGGTTTAGGTGCATTAACTGCTGTTTTATTATTAGTATTTCAGGACACGATTAAAGGTTTAGTCGCTAGTATTCAAATATCAGCAAACAAAATGGTCGCGCCTGGTGACTGGATTGAAATTCCTAATTATGGTGCTGATGGCGATGTTATTGAGATTGGTTTAAATACGGTTAAAGTAAAAAACTTTGATAATACAGTGACAACTGTTCCTACGTACGCCTTAATAAACGGCTCATTTAAGAATTGGCGAGGCATGCTCAATTCAGGTGGTCGACGCATTAAGCGTAGCATTATTATTGATATCAACAGTATTTCATTTTATCAAAGTGCTGAGATTGAAAAACTTAAAGAAATTAGTTTATTAAAAGATTATTTACAGCAAAAATCTGATGAAATCACCACGAGTTTAAAAACGGCTAATTTATCTAACGATAATGTTAATAGCCGGCAGTTAACCAATGTCGGAACTTTTCGCGCTTATATTACCGCTTACTTAGCTAAACATGAAAAAATACATGATGAGATGACCTGTATGGTCAGGCAATTAGCGGCAACCGACTCAGGCTTACCGCTGGAGATATATTGTTTCAGTAATGACCAAAACTGGAAGAATTATGAGGGTATACAAGCCGATATTTTTGACCATTTATTCGCTATGGCGCCGGTATTCAGTTTACGTGTTTTTCAGCATCCTACCGGCTATGACTGGCAAAAAAGTCGCTCGAGTCGACAACTTTAACGTTGACGAACTACGCCTTCTTGCATCGTTGAGGCAACAAGCTGTCCTTGACGATTAAAAATTTGCCCTTTAACTAAGCCTCGACCGCCACTTGCTGACGGACTATCCATAACGTAAAGCAGCCAATCATCAAAACGAAATGGGCGATGAAACCACATGGCATGGTCAATCGTGGCAATCTGTAAATTGGGTTGCCAATGACTCAAGCCGTGTGGAAATAAAGCCGTTGGTAAAAACAAGAAGTCAGAAGTATAAGCCAGCATATAGGTATGAATACGTAAATCATCAGATAAGGTGCCGTTTGCTTTTATCCACATCTGAGACTTAGGTGCTGTCTTTTCGGGTTGCAGCCAATTATAAGGTTTAACAGGACGCATTTCGATGGGCTTTTCAGCTAAAAATTTACCTCTAATTTCTTCAGGTATTTTATCTTGGTTGTCGAAAATGAAATCTGTGTAAGACGCTAAATCTTCAGGTGCGGGTACATCGGGCATAAGATCTTGATGCTCAATGCCTTTTTCATATTGTTGAAAAGAGGCCGTCATATAGAATATATCTTTACCGTTTTGAATTGCTTTAACACGCCGGGTGCTAAAACTTTTACCATCACGGATATTTTCGACTTCATAAACAACCGGCTTACTGGCATCACCTGGACGTAGAAAATAAGAATGAAGCGAGTGAACATTACGTGCTGAATCAACTGTTTCTTGAGCGGCAGAAACAGCTTGTCCCATTACTTGACCACCAAACAGCGCACGAAAGCCTAAATCTTGGCTTTGACCACGATAAATTCCTTGTTCGATTACCTCTAATTCTAATAATGAAGATAAATCATCCAACACTTGACTCATAATATTTAGCACTCACTGATATAAAATTTTGACTATAGCATATTTATAATTTATATCTTTAGCGACATTTTAAAATTGTTGAAAATTCATACGCTGCAAGGTAGTATCTAGGGAATAAGAAAATTATTGACTAAAAATACGAAGAGATCTCAATGGAAGCGCTATTAGAAAGAGAAGTATTGTTAGAAAGAAGGCAAGGTAGTAATGAGGAACAGTCGCTATGGGACAGGCTTTCTCTTGCACAAAAATTTGCCGCCAGTAGCATGACTCAGTTTGGTTACGACTTATCTTTTATTAGAAATAGCAATAACGGCAGCTTAGCCATATTACAATGCAATGGTAAAACAGCAACCATTAACGGTGAAGGTGAAGTAGACTCAACACCAAGTATAATTATTCGTCCTTAGTTATTCATCCTTGATTAAAGGCATATACCTAGCCTACTTTCAGAGATACATGAAAAGATGCCCCTATTAGGCATCTTTTTTAGTTTTAGTCAGTAATAAAGCTTCAATTAAAGAAATATACCCCGCTAAATTATTACTTGACCACATACGTCTTACGCTGGAATCTTGCTTAGCAACATGCGCCACGAACCTTTTAAAAGCGTCATCGTCAAAATTTCCATAACACTTTTTAGTGATTGACTGCAGTTTGCCTTTTCCTTTTAAACACTCAATAAAAATCGCGGCATAGTTATTAACCAGTGGTGAAATAATTTCAATCGTCTCAGGTTCTAATGCCTGGCAATTTTTAATTATTTGTAATCGATTTTTAACAAAATCTTCGTGTCGCTTGGCAATTATTGCCATAGAGTCTATATAAAACTTATTTTCTTTCTGACTACTACTGAGCTCTTTTTTCACACTAAATAATTCGCGTTGTAGAACTTCCGCTCGAAAATAAAAATAAATACTCAAAGCTACAAAAATAGCAGCAATGGACAATACAAAAATCATATTAAACCTATTAAAATAAAAAGTAATATTGACTACGCTTTAGTGGTTTCACTTAAACGCGATAAAAATATGTAAGGGTCTATATCTTGTGCTGTGGGTGATCCATAGGCGTAGCCAATTTTAAGTGAATAATCACCTAAATTGGCGAAGAATCTCAGTTTAATTGCGTTAGCTAAACTATTTAACTTAATCGCTATTTCAGCTTGAGTTTGGTGAGGACCTATCAGTAAATATTCACCATCGTTAATAGTACCCGCTTCATCAAATTCACCTTTTGACTCATTAAGTAAGATCGCTAATGTTTTTGAAACTTCGAGCATAATTTTATCATTAAAGTGAAAGGTAAGCTCTTGCCAGTTAACAACTGATAAGTAGCCAATCGCTAAGGGATAGTCGTATTTCCTCGCCATTTTATAATTCACTTGATAATTTCTTTTCGTTTGGGAGGGCGTTACCAAATAAGATAATGGCTGTTCCACTTCATCGTATACTTGATTTAAGCGCAACGTTCTTTGTCTTAATCCAAAAAAAACCAACGTAATGACTAATAGAATAACGATCACAATCAATAAATATATAACCTCTTTTTGCGCGATAAATTTTGCACTGAATTGAGTTTGTAACTTACTCTGTTCAGCGAGATTCAGGATTAAATTTCGACTTTTATCATTTGCACTTAACATTTGACTGGAGTCAATAATTAATGAGGGCTCAGCCTTTTTCTGAAACTGTTGAAGTAATTCAAGATAATTTTTATGGGCCATTAACGCATTTTTATAATCACCGTTTTGCTGATACATATGACTTAATAAAAGTAATAATTTAGCCTGCTTTTTTGATAGCTTTATGTGTTTAGCAGTTAATTCAGCTAATTGAAGGTAATGTTGATATACAGCTTTATTGTTTAATAGACTTGAGGTCTCTGCTAATAGAATTAACGAGGTTAAATAAGGCTTATTTAAGCTCTTTTCATTAAATGTAGCACTGGCTGATAATAGCCAATTATGTGAGTCACTAAATTCTCCCTGCTTTAATAACACCTCTGCCAATCCTAATTCAGCATAGGCAGCACTAATTGGAGCATTTTTATTTTTGCCGTGTTTTTGTGCTTCCCAAAAAGCATTGTAAGCATCATCAAATAAATTTAACTGAAAATAAGCACGGCCTAAGTGTAAATAAGTTTGGTCAATATTAGCCAGTTTGTCTAAATCAAATTTTAACGTTAATAGCTTATTTTGCATGGTTAGCGATGTTTGATAATCGCCTAAATAATAATATGCCGTTGCTAAAATTTCTAAAAGACAAAGGTGATCCTCATACTGAGGATTTACCGAAATCAGCACCTTAACTTGATTAAGATCATTCATCGATAAATCGTTTTTATTTTGCAACGCATAGGTAACAGCTCGATAACTCAAAGCAATTAAACGATATTTTAGCACTTGTGGAGAATCTGCCATTAAAATGACATTGGTTGCTATATTTTGAGTTTGCTCATACTTCTCCTGTAAAAAATAGCCATCTGCAACTTTCAGTAATAAATTAAACTTTATGGCTGGTTCGAGTCCTTGCAGAGAAATTCCATCTTGCGCAAAATGAAATGCTTCGCTATTTTCACCTTTATTATTGGCAACATCAGCAAGAAGGATGAAGGTTTTCCCACGAATTTGGACGGTATAATTTTCTTGAGACCCCAAAATTTTTTTTGAAAGTGTAATGATCTCTTCGTAGGGAAGGTTTTCAGCGTCTTGTAAAAAATAGCGTTCAACATCTTTAATGTTTTGCTCAACGTTTAAAGCATCATTGGCAAAACAAAATAAAGGGGCTATAAAAAAACAAAGGATCAACAACAGTTTACAGGGCATTATTAACTAAAATCCTTTATCTAATGATCAGTAGAGTGATCAGCCATAACCTATAAATTTATCTATTACTTATAGGCTTTCGTTACGGTTCAACAAATTATTCATAATAAAGGTTTACAAGCATAGTTCAACGCTTATAATGAATTTAGAGTTTCTAAAACTCGAAAAGGGCAAATCTAGTGAAAGCTAGAGACGCAAAGTTACCGGTCTAAGGGGAAACCTAGGATAGCGGAACTGCCAAGTATAGATATAGTGGGGGCTTGTCTTTATTTTGAACAGTTTGCTTTCGGTATACTTTGCGGTCCTTCCCTTCTTTTTAATTATTTTCTGTCATATATTACCTTCATTTAAAATACTATATAACTAAATATATGTTTTTTATAGACAAAAAATATATGTGGTACTTTACTTGTTTATACTAGAAAATGGTCTATTGATATTGTTAATTGGGTGTAAAAATTGAGATGGAACAATGAAGTATCATGATTCCATAAAACAAGCTGAACTAAAAATGAGCATGGCCGTAAAACAATTACAGCGATGGTTTTTACCTGTCAGCCCAATTAATTATTCAGTTAGCTACGAATATATTAATAAAAAAAACATTCTTCTTAATACTGCCATTGAAAATAAACTTGCCACGGGTAAAAAGCTTGATGATTTTTTCATTGAAGAAAACTATCGTCAATTCATTTTAGGCCAAAGTAAATTCAGAGATGAACTCATTGACGACCTTGATGACGTTGTCACCCATGTTGAAAAAAACAGCCAAAAATCATCGCAGAGTATTAATAAACTTATTACCACGCTAGACAGCAATATTTCTGATCTACAATCTGCCGATAAAGAAAAAATAGTCGTTGCGGTAAATAGTATTCGCCAGGCATCTAAAGCCTTTAAACTACACCAACAAAAATTTGCTGAACATATTTCTTTTACCCGTAAAAAGACCCAGGCGTTAAAAGTTGAATTAAAAGAAGTACGTGAAGAAATTTACATGGATCCACTTACCGGTCTTTATAATCGTAAAGCTATGTCTAAGCATTTAGATTTATGGCTAACAGAAGATCCAAGTCGGCAAGTTGCCGCAATTGTCGTCTGTGTTGATCAAATTTCAGAAGTTAATCTGCAATTCGGTCATTTAATAAGTGATGTTCTCTTATCAAAAATAGCCAGTAAAGTGAGTAGTTATGTTGATGGCAGCGGTCTACCAATACGTTCAGGTGGCGATGAATTTTTAATTCTGTTACCTGATATTGACAAAGAAAGTGCTCGAGAAATTGCCAGTAAAATAACACATGGCGTTGAAAAGCTTCGCTTTGTTAGTAGTAAGTCTGGTATTAGATTACCTCAAATGACATTGTCTACTGGTGTAGACACCTTTAATATTGCTGAAAATGCCAGCAGTATCTTAAAAAAATCACGTCTGTTACTACCCGATTTATACAAAAAAAATAATACATTAAGTTCTTAATCGCTCAACAAGATTCTTTTTGCTTGATGACATTTTTCTCTCGCTGATATTTTCATTTCAATAAATAATATCAGTGATAGTATGCCCAACTTTACTCAATATAATCGGTAATAATCTTAATATACTCGGTGGTAAATCAAAGAAGATTACATTGCGAGTGCTTAGCTAAAAATAGTCGACGACAGCCTCCTTGTTTTCTCATATACTGAATGCAGTGTAAAATTCCTAACGACTAAGAGAGAAATAATTTATGAAAAAAATTACTTTAGCTGTTGCTGCTACTTTAATGATGGCGTCTCCTGTTTTTGCTGGTGATGCTGCTGCTGGTAAAGCAAAAACTGGTATGTGTGCTGCTTGTCATGGTGCTGCTGGTATCTCTGCGGTACCTATGTACCCAAACCTTGCTGGTCAAAAAGAAGCTTATCTTGCTAAACAGTTGAAAGACTTTAAAGCGGGTAAACGTAAAGATCCTGTTATGGGACCTATGGCTATGGGTTTAAGTGATGAAGATATCGCAAATATTTCGGCTTATTACGCTAGTTTAAAATAAACTCAGTAGTTATTGTTGAACCTGGTTCATCAAAAATAATATTAAAAAACGCTCAATTGAGCGTTTTTTTTTAAGCATTATGCTGTTGAATAACTTGCAAAAAGTCATGTCCATAACGGGCAAGTTTTGTATCACCAATACCATTAATATTTAGCATTTGTTGTGATGTTTTTGGCTTTATACGCGCAAGCTCTGACAACGTTGCATCATTGAAAACAATGAATGGCGCAATATCCTCTGCATCTGCAATCGTTTTACGCAAACTTCTTAATTTAACAAATAAGACACGGTCATAACGTTTATCGGTTTTATCTTGTTGCCAATAACTCGCTTTTTGCAACCTTGGTGAAGCTAACATTAAGGGTTCATCCCCTTTCAACACCGAGCGCGATGCTTGTGTTAAAAATAACGCAGATTGTTGAGAAATATCTTGCTGTAAAAATCCCAAATGAATCAATTGTCTAATAATAGCAAACCAATATCCCGGAGTTTTACTTTTACCGATAGCGAAAGTTGACACTTTTTCATGCTGCAGTTGCCTAACTTTTTCGGTTAACTCCCCTCTGAGCACTTGCACAACATGTTCAATATCACCTTGTTGCTGGATACGAAACACACAAGATAAGACTTTTTGTGCCGCTTCAGTAGCGTCAAATTGAGTGGGTGGATCTAAACAAATATCACAGTTACCACATTTTTTAGTGGTAAATTCTGCAAAATAATTAAGTACAACTTGTCGACGGCAGGTTTGAGCTTCAATAAAACCTTTTAACGCTTGAAAACGCTGTTGTTCAACGTTCACCCTTTCTTCATTATCACCATCAGCTATATACTTGGTAATGCGTTCTACATCTTTTTCATCATACAAAAATAACGCTTCTGCCGCTAAACCGTCTCGGCCAGCACGGCCAATCTCTTGATAATATGACTCGAGTGTTCTTGGAGGTTCAAAATGAATCACAAAGCGGATATTTGATTTATTGATGCCCAATCCAAAAGCTACGGTGGCAATAACCACTTGAATATTATCTTTGGCAAAACCGTCTTGGACAATATTGCGCATCTCTGTTTCCATGCCAGCATGATAGGCAGAACAATTTATACCCGCACTTGCTAACATTTTAGATAATTTCTCAACTTGCCAGCGGCTACTACAGTAAACAATGCCGCAATCATCACCACGCTTTTTAATGTAGCGTAACACCTGGTGATCGCCCTTATATTTATCCGCTAAGGTAAAACGAATATTAGGCCGGTCAAAGCTATCAAGATGAATATAAGGATCAGTCAATGCGAGTTGAAGAAGAATATCTCTTCGGGTTGTAACATCGGCAGTTGCTGTTAACGCCATAACCGGTACCGATGGAAATCGTTGTTTAATTGTATGAAGTTGTGTGTATGCCGGCCGAAAATCATGTCCCCATTGTGAAATACAATGTGCTTCGTCAATAGCAAATAAACTTATCTGTATGCTTGCCAAGCGTTGCATAAAATAATAATTTTTTAAGCGCTCTGGAGCTATGTATAACAACTTAAGCTCACTACGAGATAAACGCTCAAAAATATCATTGATTGTTTCTTGATCTAAACTCGAATTAACAAAAGCCGCTGAAATACCTTGTCGAGTCAAACCATCAACTTGATCTTTCATTAAAGCTATTAAGGGTGAAACAACGATGGTTATTCCTGGTAATAATACGGCAGGCAGTTGATAACACATCGATTTACCACCACCCGTTGGCATAAGTACTAAACTGTCTCGACCTTGAAATAATTGCTGAATAATTTCTAATTGTCCACTTCGAAAAGTTTGATAACCAAAATGATGCTTTAACGCATCTTCAAGCTGAGCTTGTGAGACTGTGGGGGGGGCTTTTAGCAACGGAGTAAACTTTATTAAACGACAATTATTGTTATTTTACCCCAGCCACAAAAAAAGTCGAGAGCACTATTTTAGTATTTATTGAATGCTTAGAAAGATAAGTGCTAAGCTACAATGAAGACATTAGACCAGTTAGAAAAATCTGCTGGTTAAATTGGAAGGATTATGACAAATAATTTAGATGAAAAACAAATGATTGAGCAACTTACTCATTTTTGGTCACACAACCTTCCCTTTAATAAATTACTGGGCCTAACCGTTAGTAAATTTGATTGTAATACCTCTGAAGTACGTTTTTTATGGCAAGATAAGTTAATGGGCAACCCATTACAGAAAACGCTACATGGTGGTGTCACTGCATCAGCTCTTGATTTTGCCGGTGGTGTTGTTGTGGCAGCGAATATGATTGAACAACTTGAGCACAAAACACCAACAACAATTCAACAAAGTTTGAGCTGCCTAGGAACGATAGATCTGCGTACCGATTATTTACGACCAGGTCGTGGTGAGGAGTTTATCGCTACAGCTCATATTATTCGTAGTGGCAATAAAGTCGCGGTTGCTCGCATGGAATTACATAACGAAAAAGGTGACCACATTGCTTTTGGCACCGGTACTTATCTAGTTGGTTAATATTCACCCGTTAATTTTTAAAGTGCTGGCTTTGTGTTCATACGATAGCTAGATTCAGGTCTATTTAAAAACGTACAACAGATATTCATTGTAAATGAGTAGTTATTAGCTAATTAAAGTGAATAACGTTAGCAAAAGTATTATCAATATACAGCCGACAGTTTGCGGTTATCGAACAAGTAAAGCGCTGAAATTAAAATCATTGTGCTATAATTCGGCTCTTTATTTTTACTGCTAAAGTTTACTGAAAATCATGACTGTAACTGATAACAAAGACCGTAATGGCGTAATTAACGCGATTAGTGCTTATCTGCTTTGGGGTTTAGCGCCCATTTATTTCAAATTAATTTCTTCTATCAGCCCTGATGAAATTATGGTGCATCGTATTATTTGGTCGAGCCTACTGTTATTTTTAATCGTTATCATCAGTAAAAGATCTCGCGTATTAATCGATACACTCAAACAACCTAGGTTATTGGCTAAACTTGCCTTATCCGCTACTTTTCTATTAGTAAATTGGTTTTTATTCATCTGGGCGATAAACAATGATCATCTGCTAGACGCGAGCTTAGGTTATTTTATCAATCCTTTATTTAGTGTCGCACTCGGTGTTATTTTTTTAGGTGAGCGTTTGCGAAAAATGCAGAAGTTCGCCGTTGCGCTCGCATTATGTGGGGTATTAATTCAACTGGTTGCATTAGGTTCATTACCGGTAATTTCATTAGCACTTGCTGGAACGTTCGGTATTTATGGCTTGTTACGTAAAAAAATGCACCTTGATTCTTTTGTTGGTTTATTAATTGAATCAAGCATGATGCTACCGCTCGCGATTGTTTATTGGTTGTTATTTGTTAATACTAATACCGCTAACATGTTTGAAAACAGCTCAAATTTAAACCTGCTATTGATCGCTGCAGGCGTAGTTACTACAGCGCCACTGTTATGTTTTACTGCTGCGGCAAAGAGGTTAACATTATCAACACTAGGTTTTTTTCAATACATTGGACCCAGTATTATGTTTTTTTTAGCAACCTTCTATTATCAAGAAACATTGCAGCCCGCTAAATTAGTCACTTTTGCTGCTATTTGGTTAGCTTTGGTTATTTATAGCGTAGACTCACTAAAAGCCAGAAATGAAAAACGTAAATTAGCATTAAATGAACGATTAAGTCGTTAATTTTATTGCCGAAATCATATCTAAGGTTGATTAAGTACTGGCCTTAAGCCTTTTTGGCTGAATAATATGAAAACTAGACCCTAGTGCTAGCTTACTTTTAATTTTGATCTTACTCTGTAGTTTTTAACTGTTAATAATGCTGTAGACACTATTTAAAAAGACGATGTCATTTAGTTAAGTTAAGTATTGGCTTTAAGCTTTATTGGCAGGGTAATATGAAAACTAGAGCCTAGTGTTAGCTTACTTTTAATTTTGATCTTACTCTGTAGTTTTTAACTGTTAATAATGCTGTAGACACTATTTAAAAAGACGATGTAATTTAGTTAAGTTAAGTATTGGCTTTAAGCTTTATTGGCAGGGTAATATGAAAACTAGAGCCTAGTGTTAGCTTACTTTTAATTTTGATATTGCCTTTTAGTTTTTGACATATAATATTATAAACAATATTCATTCCTAAGCCAGTACCGCCAGAATTTCTTTTGGTGGTGAAGAAAGGTTCAAAAATATTATCTAGCACATGTTGAGTCATGCCATGGCCATCATCTTTAAAGACGATAACAACATGACCGTCTTGGGTTTTCGTTAAGTTGATAGCAATATTGCCCTGTGCTTTATTTTCAAAAGCGTGCTTTAACGCATTCGTGACTAAATTTGTTAGCACCTGCGCTAACGCTCCTGGAATGGTGGTTATTTTCAATTCACTTTCACCGCTATATTGATAACTCACTCTAAAGCGCTTCATTTCTGCCGATAACGTAGACATGACCTCTTCAATATAACTGACTAAATCAATTTCTCGCTCTTCTCCCACCATTTGATCGGCTGCGACTTGCTTGAAGTTATTCAACAACTCAATAACACGCTCTAAAGCGTTAGTATTCAAGTTAGAAGCCTTCTCCATACCACTAAAGTAATGTTGCATTGCCGTGCGGGTTAAGTTGCCTGTTTCAAAGTTTTTACGAATCTTGAGAGTACTTTCTAAAGCTGTACTTGTTGATGTTACTGCAATACCAAGCGGGGTATTAATTTCATGGGCAACCCCTGCAGTTAAGGTGCCTAACGACGCCATTTTTTCAGATTGAATTAATTGTTTTTGCATCTTTTGTAAATTTTCCAGCGTACGAGTTAATGTTCGTGTTGTCTGCCTATTTTTAACAAAAAGTACAACCACTAATCCTGAAATCAACACTAACAGGGTAAGAAAAGAAGCCATTACAATCAAATAAAGTCGCTGTTTATCAATGCGTTCTTCGCGATTTTCTAACTCTTCATTTTTTTTATTTAATTGCATGCCTTGAAAACTTATTTGTTGCTGTTGCCGTTGCAAAATATCTTTATTAGTCAATATTTTTTCAGCCATAGCCCTATTTTCTTGTTCTTTATTGACAACCGAGCTTTGTTGGTTCTCTAAGTTTTTTTTTGCTACTTTTAACTGGGTTGCTACTTGCTGTAATTGCAGCTCTTTGGTTTTTATCGAGCGTTGCTGTTGTTCAGTATCTATTTTTAGGATATTTAGCTCTTGCTGACGCTTACCCGCCATTTTTTCTTGCTGTGTTAAATTCTTATTTAAGGTATTAAGCTTTTCTTTTGCTGAGGATATTTGATTTTCTTGATCGGTTAACTTTTGGTTCAACCTTGCTTCACGCGCCCTAATGACTTGTAATGCCAACTCTGTTTCTCTATACAAGGTAGCCACCTGAAGTTCAGTCCCACCTGACAATAATAATTCAGCAGACATCACCAAACCCTCAAAGACAATATTTGATTTATTCACTTCAAAATCTATCGCAGAATTTTCAACATCGTTAACTAGGTTGATCATCACATTATGCTTATCAATACTGTTATCAGTAATCAAAAGTGTGCTGCTACTGCGAAGAATGGCAGCAATATCGGCTATTTCAGTATTGGTATTGGCCGCAGTAAAAAACAAGTCAGTTTGTTTACCCGCTTCGATATTTTTTATGACAATAACTTTGATTGGCTTGTTTCTAATGACACGCTTAGCCAAAGTTTTATTAAGCAAGGCAGCAAAGATATCATCACCATAAACACCAACAACAAATTGCTGTTTGTTATTTTCATTTTGCCAGCTAACATGTTTAATAAAATTGTAAATATAAGCGGCTTTAACTTGCTCACTATCAATTTGCTGTGCAAAAATTGAGTTTGAGGTGCTAATAAAAAAACAAAACAACATCAGCAAATGTTTGCTCATGAGCATTATTTTTTTCTTCATTTAGTGCACCCTGTTGTTAAAATAGTTTAACCACTTTACTTTTTTTTATAAAAAAAAGCACCTTTAAGTTAATTCAAGCTCGGCATCACTTTAACATCTACATTTTAACTAAAGCGTTAATCATCGACGCCAAAAAGACTCAATTGATTGCGGCCATTTTCTTTAGCATTATAAAGCGCACTTTCCGCTTGATTCAGTTGTTTAGCAAACGTCTCTGTACTATTACAAACCAAGCCTATACTGATGTTAAAGGCAATATGGTGCTCTTCAAAAGTTAGCTGAGAAACAGAAATGTCTCGACGAAGATCGTCTAATTTAGTGTAAAGTTGATCCTCATCAGTACCGTACATTAAGATGGCAAACTCCTCACCACCTAAGCGGGCTAGCAAACCTGATCCTAGATGTTTACGCATATATAATGCCAGTACTTTTAAGACATGATCGCCGGCATCATTTCCGTAGTTATCATTGATTTTTTTGAAAAAATCAATGTCGAGCATAGCAACACAATAAGGCATGTCTCTTTTAATATATTGAGGCACCAGCTGCTCTGCTTTAGAGAAAAAAGCCCGTCTGTTAGGTAAGTCGGTTAAATAGTCTACGTTTGCTGCTTTTTGTATTTGTTCAATATTGTTTAAATTCTCAATATTTTGGGTAATTCGACAATAAAACTCTTCTGGGCAAAAAGGTTTACGTAAAAAGTCATCCGCACCATTTTTAATAAAGCGTGCCGAATGCATACCGTTGTCTGCTCCAGATATACCAATAATAGCGAGTTGATCACGACTATAAATTTTACGGATTTCATTAGTTAATTCGATACCGTCCATGATGGGCATTTCCAGATCGGTGATCACCAATTTAATGTCTTTGTGCTGCTTTAAGCGTTCTAGCGCTTGCACACCGTCATTGGCTAAATAAACATTAAAGTTGCGGCGTTTTAATAGCTGAGAAACATAATTTCGTGCCGCTAAAGAATCATCAACAACAAGAATACCTGTACTGCTGTTGGTTATTTGCCAATGTAAAATACGTTTTAAATAAAGGAAAGCTTGGCTATTCTCTTTAGGGATATAGTCAACAACGGGCTGAGCAAGTATTTGCTGTCGAGTCGTTTCATCCATTTTACCTGTCATAACGACACTTGGAATACCATGAGAGAGCACACAAGCTATTGCTTCGCCATTGGGAGCATCTGGTAAGGCATAATCTATAGTGGCAGCAAAAAAGTCATTTTTGCCCTGTAAAATTTCTTCTACTTCAGCAAGTGTGGTAGCAATAGTTACCTGATAATTTAATGCCTCGCCAATTTGCTTAATAACACGAGCAATAGGCTTACTGTCTTCTACTACGAGTAACTGCATTGACATATAATTTCATACCTTTTTTTATAATGGCATCACATGAAAGAACTAATTATTTTTATGTAATATTAAACGTTGGCTTGTAAATTAGCATAGGCGACCACCAGCCATTTACTACCTACACCAGCAAAATTAACTTGAATACGACTTTGAGCTCCTGAACCTTCATAATTTAAAACAACGCCTTCGCCAAATTTAGCATGAACGACTGACTGTCCTAAGCTAAAACCGCTGTTCTCAAAAGTTTCCAGTGTAAAAGTCGAAGAAAACTTACCTTTAGTTGATGGACGAGTCACTTGATTTTGTAATCTTATTTCTTCGGTACATTCAGGAGGTAATTCACGTAAAAAGCGACTGGCTTTATGAAATTTTTCTTGTCCATATAGTCGACGGCTTTCTGCATGACACAAGTATAGCTTACTCATAGCACGTGTCATGCCGACGTAACATAAACGCCTTTCCTCTTCTAAACGTCCTATTTCTTCTACTGATTTTTGTGAGGGAAACATTCCCTCCTCTAAGCCGGCAATAAACACTAATGGAAACTCTAAACCTTTCGCAGAGTGCATAGTCATTAACTGCACAGCAGGTTCATAATCATCGGCTTGTGACTCGCCAGCTTCAAGGGCAGCATGTGTTAAAAATGAGGTGAGTTTTGTTTGTTCTTCTATTAACTCTGGGTCCGCTTCGAAGGTTTGACAAGCGGTAACAAGCTCATTTAAGTTTTCTATTCTTGCCTCGGCACGTTCACCTTTTTCAGCTTGATACATGGCTTTTAAACCACTGTGTTGAATAACATAGTTGGCCTGTTGGTCGAGGTCGAGGTGGCTAGAGTCATCTTCGAGAGTGTCGATAATATTAATAAAATTTTGAATGACTTTCGCACTTCGTCCTTTCAATTCATCATTTTTTAGCATGAATTGACAGGCTTGCCATAATGTCATTTCTAAACTGCGCGCAGCGTCACGTATTAACGATAGGCTGGTATTACCAATGCCACGTGTTGGGGTATTAATAATACGTTCAAAAGCCGCATCATCATCGCGATTATTTAATAAGCGTAAGTAAGCAAGTGCATCCTTAATTTCTAAACGTTCAAAGAAGCGTTGACCACCGTAAATACGATAAGGTAAGCGACTCTGCAAGAGCGCTTCTTCGAGTAAACGAGATTGCGCATTACTGCGATATAAAATAGCGACATCATCTAAGCTGCCTTCTTTACGCCAATCCGTAATTCGACCCGCAATAAAGCGAGCTTCATCTATTTCGTTGAATGCCGTATAAATAGATATTTTTTCACCCGCTTCATCTTCGGTCCATAACTTTTTACCTAAGCGGTTATTATTATTGGCGATAAGTTTATTAGCCGCATTAAGAATATTGGCTGTGGAGCGATAATTCTGCTCTAAACGTATCGTTTTTGTGTCGTCGAACTCATTAAGAAAACGCTGAATATTTTCAATTTTTGCGCCACGCCAGCCATAAATTGATTGGTCGTCATCACCAACAATCATCACCTTACTCGATGCGTTACCCAGAATGTTTAACCAGGCGTATTGAATGGCATTGGTGTCTTGAAATTCGTCGACTAAAATATGCTTAAAGCGTTGCTGATAATGGGCAAGCAAAACGGGGTTGTTCAACCAAAGTTCATGGGCACGCAATAATAACTCGGCAAAATCGACTAAACCGGCTCGATCACAAGCTTCTTGATATCCTTGATAAACTTTAACAAACGTTTGCTCAGTGGGATCATCGTAAACTTCTATGTGCTGTGGACGAATACCTTCATCTTTTTTTCCATTGATATACCACTGCATCTGCTTGGGTGGCCAACGTTTTTCGTCAATACCTAATGAACGTACAATGCGCTTAACTAAGCGCAGTTGATCATCTGAATCAAGTACTTGAAAATTTTGTGGTAATTTAGCTTCTTGAAAATGCATACGAAGTAAGCGATGGGCTAAACCATGGAAAGTACCGACCCACATACCATGAACATTACCCTCAACTGTTTTTTCAACACGCACTCGCATTTCTGCTGCTGCTTTATTGGTAAAAGTAACGGCTAAAATACTATGAGAAGAGGCGTTTTCAACTTGCATTAACCAGGCAATACGTTGCACTAACACACGAGTTTTACCACTTCCTGCGCCAGCTAATACCAACATATTTTGTAGTGGAGCGGCGACAACATCTCGTTGTTTTTCATTGAGTGACTCAAGTAGTTCAGAAACGTCCATAACGGAAAAATAACCTTAGAAAAGTAGAAAGTAAGTATAGATAAAATTATAACAAGTGACACAATTCGCTAATATCTGCTAGCTCAATATTAGGTAAAACAGTTAGTGGTTTGCCAACATCATAGCAGGAAATCCATGCGGTTTGGCAGCCAGCATCGATAGCACCTAGAATATCAGAGCGACCACAATCACCAACATGTAATAGTTGTGACGGTTTTATTATTAATTTTTTGCAAGCTTCAACAAACATATCTGCTGCGGGCTTTTGTCGTAGTCGTTGATTTTTATTTAAAGCTGTCGTTGATAAATCACCGGCATGAAATCGATAGCTAAAGTAAGCTGAAATACCTATTTTATCAGTATCAACATTGCCGTTACTGATGGCCACCAAGGGATATTTTTTTTGTAAGCTTTGCAATAATTGATGCACAGCTTCTGGCACAACAAAATCACTGCGTTGTTGAACAAAATAATCTAACGCTTTATGTGCTTGGTCATTCGCAATGTCATCAGCTAAACCCAATGCTTTCATGCCTAGAGTGTAAGTGGCTAAACGTATATCACCCACATGATGTATTAATTGTGGATTCGCTGCTATAGCTTGCTCGCGAAAAGGTGACCAAAACCGGTAATCAAAAAGAGTATTTTTTGTCGCATGAGTGGCGATTATCTGTAATGAGAAAAGTGCCGAAAAATAAGCAACCATTTTGGCATCTGTTGCCATCATTACCGGATAATTACTATACAGGGTATCATCAAGGTCAAAACTAATGGCTTGAAAGGGGGCTAAGCGACGATAAAATTTCATTGTCTGTGTTATTTATACAGTTGTTGAAAAAGTAATTTTGCCACCAGCTTTCTAAATTGACTAAGCAATAAAGTATCCATGCGTGGATCAAAGTGGTCGGCGTCGGCACTGCTTATCGCCATAAAACCAATGTCATCATTAATATGATTTAGCTTAATTAAGACCACAGAGCCTTCTTGATGTTGCGAAAAAATAAGTTCTTGCTCGCTTTTTTGTAAGCGTCCAAAATAATAATCATCTTTGGATAAACGATTATTCATCACCCCTGCACAATCGTTTTTAACGATGCTAGCATGGTCAACCTCAGTATGCTCTTTTAACCAGACTTTCAAACCCGATAATGACAATAATTCTGTGGTTGCTTGATACAAACAATCAAGCAACTCAGGCGCGGAGCTGCAATCTAATAAGCGTAAATACAAGTCGCTATACAAAGCAAAAAGCTGTTCATTATGGTTAGCTATCGCCATAAGTTGAGTAATTTCTTCTTCTAGACCATGAATTTTTTGACGTTGCTGGCTTTGTTGTCTTTGCACTAACGAGACGGTGCCACGATTAACATCGGATAAACGTAGACTAGTGATCAGCTCAGGATTACGATTAAAAAATTCTGGGTTATCATGTAAGTAATCAACAATGAGATCATCCGTTAAACTTACTTCATCTAATTGCATTGGGGTTGAGTCGTTCAAATTAATTCTCTATATCTTGAATAGTTAAATAAGCTAACTTTATGCTGATTATAAATTTAATTGCCCGTCAAATACATGTACGGCTGGGCCGGTCATTTTGACTGAATTACCCGGTCCTTTCCAATAAACCTTTAACTTACCGCCCGGTAATTCCACCGTAACATCTCGACCTAATTTATTTTGTATCTGGCCAATAACTACTGCTGCACAAGCACCACTACCACAGGCTAACGTTTCAGCTGAACCACGTTCATAAACACGAAGTTTAATATAGTCAGGAGCAACAATTTCCATAAAGCCAACATTCACTTGCTGGGGAAAGCGTTCGTGATGTGACAAAGCTTTACCTAACGTCTCAACAGGAGCCTCATCAACCGAGTCAACTGTCAGCACACAATGCGGATTACCTAAAGAAACCACGCCACACAATACGGTGTCTTCATCACTGCGAAGAATGTAAGTACCTTCTACTTTTTGGGCAGTAAATGGAATTTGGCTTGGTTCAAACTTAGGTGTTGGCATATTCACTGAAACGTTACCATCGCGCTCAACAAATAAGGTCATCTTGCCTGACTGTGTCGACACCTTAATTTTATTTTTATTCGTTAAGCCTTTTAAACGCACAAATTTAGCAAAACAACGAGCTCCATTGCCACACTGACCAACTTCACTACCGTCGGCATTAAAGATGCGATAATGAAAATCTAAATCGGGATCGTACGGTGGCTCAACCACTAACACTTGATCAAAACCGACACCGAAATTACGATCGGATAACTGCTTTATTTGCTCATTAGACAAATAAACATTCTGGGTAACATTGTCTAGTACTAGGAAGTCGTTACCTAAACCGTGCATTTTTGAAAAATTAACTAACATTTACTTCCCATATTCAATTTAATACTTATTTTGGTAACAAAGACTCGCCTTGCCATAATTGCTCAAGTGTTTCCCGAGCACGGATCAAATGATTTTCTTCACCATCGACCATAATTTCAGCCGCTTTTGGGCGACTATTATAATTTGAACTCATCGAAAAACCATAGGCACCCGATGAACGGATCGCTAAGAGATCACCGGCCACGATACTTAGTTCTCGAGCTTTACCCAGAAAATCACCCGTTTCACAAATAGGACCAACAATGTCGTAAGTTTTTTTACTGGTGAGTTCATTTTTTTCAACTTCGATAATCGCTTGCCATGCTTGATAAAGCGACGGACGAATTAAATCATTCATCGCGGCGTCAACAATCGCAAAATGTCTATCTTGATTCGTTTTTAGTAATTCAACTTCGGTCACTAAAATTCCGGCATTAGCCATAATGGCACGACCGGGCTCATAAATCAGCGTAATATCACGATCAGCTAACTTATCCGCAATCGCTTTCGCGTATTCGTTAGGATGAGGTGGTGTTTCGTCGTTATAACATACGCCTAAACCACCGCCAACATCGATATGCGATAAGGCAATATTTACCTCTGCGAGGCGGTCAACAAGTGCGAGTACTCGGTCAAGTGCGTCTAAAAAGGGTTGAACTTCAGTTAACTGCGAACCAATATGGCAATCGATGCCCTTTACCGCAATATTTGATAAACTATTGGCGTGTTGGTAAAGCTCAAAGGCATCATCAATGCTAATACCAAATTTATTTTCTTTTAAGCCTGTCGATATATAAGGATGCGTACCAGCATCTACATCAGGGTTTACTCTTAAAGAGACTGGTGCAGTCATTTTCATGCGCTCGGCTACCTGCTGAATACGCGTTAGCTCTGCTGCTGATTCAACATTGAAGCAGTAAATCCCCTTTTCTAAGGCAAAAGCAATTTCATCTGACTTTTTGCCAACGCCCGAAAACACCACTTTACGGGCATCGCCGCCGGCTTGTAATACACGAGCAAGTTCACCTTTTGAAACGATATCAAAACCACTACCTAAACGTGCCATCACATTGAGTACGGCAATGTTACTGTTGGCTTTCACCGCATAACACACTAAATGTGGTTTATCACCAGCCGCTTGGTCAAACGCATGCCAGTGGCGCTCAATAGTCGCTCGTGAATATATATATAACGGCGTACCATGTTGCTTAACAAGTTGAGTAACGCCACAATCTTCAGCATACAGAGAAGTGTTTTTGTAATTGAAAAAATCCACGATTAATTTTCCTGCGATTTTGGTGCTGGTGAGTTTTGTTTTGGCTGTGTATTAGCGTGTTCAGTTTGCTGCTGTACTTTTACTTGCACAGATTTTTGCGATAGTGGACCTTTAATTCCACATCCACTTAAAAGCACTGATATAATAAAAAACGCTAAAATAATTGAATTTTGTTTACGCATACTTGATTTATTCGATTTTTTTCTCATGATAGACGTTTTATAATCTCATGACCAACAAATAGCTAGCAAAGATGAATAAATTTCATTGCGCTAGAAAAGGAAGCATTAATGAACGACAGCCAATACAATTTACTTGCCGATGAAATTATTCTTCAAATAGAAGAAGCCATTGAAGATTGTGGTACCGACATTGATTATGAGGGTGTGGGTGGCATGTTAACACTGACCTTTAAAAGTGGCAGCAAAGTCATCATTAATAAACAAGCACCCTTGCAGGAAATATGGGTAGCAACTAAATTTAATGGTCATCATTTTCAGTGTGAAGATGGCCAATGGACAGACAAACGTGGTGGTGGCGAACTTTGGCAATTCTTATCAAAAGCGATCAGTATTCAGGCCGACACCGAAATAACTATTAGCGCAGGATAATTTAATGAGCACAACAACCGTACGCATTGCCACACGTAAAAGTGCACTCGCTTTATGGCAAGCCGAATATGTAAAAGCACAATTAGAGCATTTCCACGCTGGCATTATTGTTGAACTTGTTCCCATGACCACCAAAGGCGATATTATTTTAGATACACCTTTAGCTAAAGTCGGTGGTAAAGGTTTATTTGTTAAAGAACTCGAAGTTGCCATGTTAGAAGACCGTGCTGATATCGCAGTTCATTCAATGAAAGATGTCCCCGTAGAATTTCCTGAAGGGCTAGGCTTAGAAGTGATTTGTCCTCGTGAAGACCCTCGTGATGCCTTTGTTTCTAATACCATTAACAGTTTAGCCGAACTGCCACAGGGTGCTGTTGTCGGTACCTCAAGTTTACGTCGTCAATGCCAAATTAAAGCCATACGCCCAGATTTAGACATTCGTGATTTGCGCGGTAACGTAAATACCCGTTTAAAAAAATTAGATAATGGCGAATATGATGCCATTATACTTGCCGCAGCGGGATTAATACGTTTGGCAATGCCTGAGCGAATTCAAGAGTTTATTGAACCTGAGGTCATGTTGCCAGCAAACGGACAAGGTGCTGTCGGAATTGAATGTAGAACGAACGATGAAACCCTTAAAGCTTTACTTGCGCCATTAGGTTGTGAAACTACCCGTATTCGAGTGTTAGCAGAACGAGCGATGAACCGCGCTTTAGAAGGTGGTTGCCAGGTCCCTATTGGAAGCTACGCTGTTATTCAAAACAATGGTCAAGTTTTTTTACGTGGTTTAGTGGGCGCAACTGACGGTAGTGAAATACTGACCAGTGAAATAACTGGTGATAGTAAAAATGCTGAACAACTAGGTAATACACTGGCTGATCAACTCCTTGAAAAAGGCGCTGATAGAATATTGCGTCAGGTTTATGCACAACAGTAACACACACGTTTTAATCACACGTCCTGAAAAAGTAGGACGTGCTTTAGCGCAACAGTTAAAAAGTATCGGCATTGACAGTCACTGCCAACCGTTCTTTGACTATCAATCATTTGCTTGTAAAATCACCACTAAAAAGCTCATCAAACAATATCCGCAAGCCATTGTTATTTTTGTCAGTGTCGCTGCGGTTGAGTTTGCTCATTGCGCTGTTGATTTTTCTCAATGGCAACAAAAACGCATTATTGCTATCGGTAGCGCAACACTAAACGCTTTAAAAGCAAAAGGGCTTAGTGCTGTTTCCCCTGAACTTCATACCAGCGAAGGTTTATTAACACTTAATATACTCGATGAAAAAACAATCAGTGGCGAAACCATTATTATTGTTCGTGGTGACGGTGGTCGAGAGCATATTGCCCAGCAACTCACCTTGCGAGGCGCCAAAGTTCACTATTTAGAAAGCTATAAAAAAGTCTGGCTTACCGTCACGCAAAAACAGGTTCAACAATGGCGAAATCAGCGAATAAATTGTATTGTCATAACCAGTAACGCTTTGCTAGAAAGCATAGTACACTTAATAAAGCATTCAGAGAGTTATTGGCAAACCACTTGTTTATGGATTGTTGCTAGTGAGCGCATTGCCGAACAAGCGAAACAACTAGGATTACTCAATATCATTAATGCTAACGGTGCTAATGATCAAGCCATGCTTAGTGCAATCACTTCATATGGAAAAAATAATGACTGATAAAAAGCTAAACGAGTCAAATACTTCAGAAAAAAAATCGACTGACGAAAAGTCAGAGCAAGGTTTTTCAACTTCTATTTCACTAGCGTCAGCGACAACAGCATCCTCGAGTGAAGAACAGAAGTCCCCAGAAAAAAATAAAGCCTCAGGTGTGGTTAACGAGAAAAAACCAGCCATTAAAACCTCGGAAAAAAAAGCTAAATCACCGGTGGCGAATGATACAAAGATGAATAAACAAAAATTATCTAAGACTGCCGTAGTTTCCTTAATCATAGCTTTAGCAGCAAGTGTTGGTGTCGGCGGTTTATATTACTGGGATATACAGCAACAAGCACAGAGCAAAGCAGAGTTTTTACAAAAAACTCAGCAAATTTTAGCCACTAGTGAGCAAAAAACCCAACAAAGTTTGGCCAGTAGTGAGCAAAAAGTTAAGCAGTTATTTGCTCAGCAACAAACCATGTTTTCACAGCGCTTAAACCGTGAGATTGCAACAATAACAACAGACAGCCAAGTTAAAATCGCTAAACTTGAAAAGACTGTTGAACGATTATCACAAAATCAACCCAGTGATTGGTTATTGCACGAAGCAGAGTACCTTATTCGTATTGCCACTCGCACGATGTGGCTAGAGCAAGATACAAGAGCAGCAATTGGCTTGTTACAAGATGCGGATATGCGTCTCAAAGAACTTAAAGATCCGCAGTTTTTACCTATTCGTCAATTAATTCGTCAAGACATCGCACAGTTAACATTAATACCTGTTGTAGACAACGAAGAAACCGTTATGACCTTAATGGCGATGAGTCATCAACTGGCAAACTTACCCTTGGCTATGGTTAAAATTCCAGATAATGACAACAAGAGCAGTGATTTCACATTATCTGAAAGCACCAATGATTGGCGAGAAAACCTCGCTAAAACATGGCAAAAAATTCTTGCAGATTTTATTACTGTCCGCAGAAGTAGTGGTAATGTAAAACCATTAATGTCGCCACAACATCAACAAAACCTTATTGAGAACCTTAGCTTAAAGTTACAATTAGCTCAGTGGGCAGTGACAGAGAAAAAACAGAAAATTTATAATCAAACCTTAAATGACATTCAACTATGGTTAACAGAATACTTTGATATGCAAAAAGTTGAAAATCAAAACTTTTATCAAGCTATTCAAAAACTAAAAAGTAAGATAATCACTTATGATTACCCCAGTACGCTTTTATCGCTAAAAGCGATGAGTAAAGTGCTAGCAGAAACGCCTTTAAAACCAACACTTGAACAATTAACGCCTCAAGTAATGCCTGATAAATTACCCGAGGGCAAAGAAAAAGCACTTAATGGCTCATCTCAAACACTACCTGAAGAAGTTGCACCACAAGAGTCAAAAGTGCAGCCTAACAGCACGAATGAGGCCTTATAATGAAAAAATTAATACTGTGGATATTAATATTTTTTGCTGCGGTTGCTATTAGCCCACTACTAATAAATGAAAAAGGTTATATCTTAATTGCGATGGGCGATTTAACCATAGAATCAACCGTAGTAATGGCATGTATTATGTTAACGCTATTATTTATCGCCTTAGGGTTATCGATGACACTTGTGCGTGGCAGTCTACGTTTGGGTTTTGGCGGCTGGAACAAAATTGCTTTTGCTAATCGCCGTCGAGGTTTAAGAGACTTTAATCGCGGCATTGCTGCTTTTATTCTTGAAGACAACCAACAAGCAGAGCATTTGTTTGCTAAAGCGGCTGAACCCTCAAGATTTACTCATACGTCTTATCTATTGGCTGCTGCTGCATCGTCGAAACAATCGCTGCGATCAAACACTAATCACTACTTAGCTTTATTAGCACAAGAAGACAATGGCGTTAAAGGCTCTGGTTTAGAATCAGTACTCGTGACGATTAAATTATTAATCTCTCAGGAAGACTTTGCACAGGCACGGAGTATTATTGATAAACATCACAAACAAATTGGTCATGATGCAAGGTTATTAAGCTTAGAGATCATCTTAAGCTTGCAAGAAAAACGTTTTGATTATGTAATAGAGCAACTTGTTTCAGCCCGTAAACAAAAAGCCATTACGAATGAAAAAATAGCACTATGGGAAGCAAGCGCTTTCTATGGTGCTTTTAATGAAACAATACGCAAAGAAAATAACGATTCATTGGCACAGCGGTGGCACAAACTTACTCGGAAATTAAAACATAATGAAGTTATTCTCTGGGCTTATTGTCAAGTATTAGCCGAGCACAAGATCACTGAACCACTCAATAAAATATTATTACCCGTGATTAAAAAAGGCGCAGACGATACTTTTTTAAAGAATATTCGCCAGCTACCTATTTCGGCGACTGATGAATTAATCAGTGCTGTTCAAAAACAGTTACATAATGATCCTCACAGCGGAAAATGGTTAAGTTGTTTAGCTAATTTAGCCGCAAAATCTCAACAACTGCCGATGGCAGAAAAAGCCTTTAATAGCCTGATTAATTTAGCAGGTACACAATATGATGTTATTGATCTACTGAACTTTTCTCAAGTATTAGAGCAGCAAGGCGAATATAAAAAAGCCAATCAAGTATTAAATAAAGCTTTAGGTCAAATTGGCAGCTTTAACAATAATACCTTAGTTATAAATAACGGAAACGAACAAAAATGAATTTAACAGTCGACTTTAAAAAACCTGAAATTGCCGGTGCTTTTGATTGGCAATTATGTCAAGAAATCAATGTAAAAAACGAGCAAGGCGATATTATTGCTAAAGCTGAAATTGAGCTAATCACCCTCAATAAACACCGTGATGCTGTTGGCTCTTATACTTTATTAGCCAACGAAGATACTGACTGGGAAATTCCACTTAACCTTTATTTTAAAGGCCAAAACCTTGAACAAGGCTTATGTGAACAATTAAGCATTACTGCTGAGACCAAAAAAGCTAAAACACATATTTTACTTGAAGCGATCAGTGTTCTGCCACAATATCGTAAACAAGCGATTGGGCAATACCTGCTTAAAGAAATTGTTAAACATCATCAAAAGGCTCAATCTATTACGGTCTTAAGCATGCCAATGCATCTCTTTGTTGATGCCGATGAATGTGAGGATGAAGGTATTAAAGCTTATTATCAAGCGGCTGATTTGCAAACTGAAAAAGTGGCGATAGATGATCTCACTCACTTTTTTACTAAAAGTGGCTTCGTTGAGTTTACCGTCGACGAAAGTTTACTGGCTGAGCCTTTACCCTATCAAATATTTGTTGCTAGCCCACAAAGTATATTAAAAGACTCAATCTAAAAATATTTTCAGCTTAAGCACATTATATCAAAAGCAAATAAAAGAGGCCTATTATGTTTAGCATTCACGGAGAATGGAAAATTGAAGTTCGTGGCAATGTTGTTGTGCAATGGTTTTCTGGCACTTGGAACGAAGAAGCTATTATTGCTTATGTTAAAGAGTTTCGTGCTAAAGCGAGCCCGCTTAAAGGTAGTCCTTGGGCTATTGTTTCTTCTTTTGAGGATTGGGAGTTAGGTGTTCCTGCAATTGATAAACATATTGAAGAACATTGCCAGTGGTTCAAGGACAATGGTTGCAGCAAAGATTGTCATATTTACACAAAGAGCGCAGCCAAAGAAATGCAATTAGAAAGGCTAATACCCCATACTGATGCGTCTTATGAACGGCAAGTGTTTACCAATGCTAAAGATGCATCAACTTGGTTAGCGAGTCATGGCTTTTTAATTGATGGTTTAAGTATCAATCGAATCGCGAATAAATAGCCACTTAATCTAGTCATTCATTATAAAAAATAAAATAGTCATCGGCACCTACGCCATGATGACTATCTTCACAAAGCCCTATTTAATAAATACTAACGTACTAAGCATTTATTAAATAAGGTTCTCTACCTTGATGTTTGTTGTTACGTTTGAATGAACCTTTACCTTTTTTAGCCTGCACAACTTGCAGTTTATAAACTTTCGATGTGACAAGAGCCGCGAAAAAATTATCTTTTATTTTCCCTCGTCCTAAGTCTGTTGCTAAAGTATTTTGCAATACTTGACCCTGTTTATTTTTACTCATTAATTTTACTCTTCAATAATAAAAGCCATCGGTATGATGGCTTTATCGGTCATTCATTTAAAAACTTTATCTAATATTAAATATAGGCAAAAGCATCAGCAAACATATGTTCAACTAAGGCTCCTTGCGCTAAAAAGTCGGTGCGAACTGCGCCTACCATATCAAAACGTCCGGCCAAATAAATATCATAATCGGCTAAATTTTTAATATCTTTCATCACAACGTGGTGAACCATGCCAACTTGACCTTGCCAATTGTCATCAGGGTTCTCTACCACCGGGTGAAAAGTACCATTTTCTAGACCTGCAATAATTTTAGCTGTTTTTTCTAGTTCATAACAAGCACTTTGATCACGCAACCCCCAATAAACAGTAATCTTTCGCGATGACCTTTGTGACGCTAACAATTCATACATAGATTTTATATAAGAAAACCCTGTACCACCCGCCAAAAGTAAAAGCGGACGTTCGCTTTCACTGCGCAGCTGCGCATTGCCTAGTGGCATTTCTACAGTAACTGTATTATTGGCTTTAATATGTTCAATAACTTGCATTGGGTAACTGTCAGCACCTGAAGCACCAATTTGTAGTTCAATTAATTCAGCATTGGGTGCACTGGCAATAGAGAAAGGACGTTTATCATCCTCACTCATCACAAAATTTAAGTATTGGCCGGCTTGAAAATCGATTTGCTCACTTGGCTTTAATAGCACTTTATAAACAAACTCTGTCAGAGATGTTAATGATTCTACCTGACACTTAATTTTATTCATTTATTTAAACCTTTCATTATTCAGATCCTAAAACATGTTCAGGATAACAGTTACTAATTCTTTTTATCAGTTGTTGGAAATATATTAAGTTCATCCCAAATATTATCAACATCTGTTTTAACTTCTTCGGTCATCACAATAGGTTCACCCCATTCGCGATTTGTTTCACCTGGCCATTTATTTGTTGCATCCATACCCATTTTTGAACCTAAACCAGACACAGGAGATGCAAAGTCTAAATAATCAATCGGTGTGTTTTCAATTAATACTGTATCTCGACTTGGATCCATCCGCGTGGTCATTGCCCAAATTACATCTTTCCAATCACGAGCATTAATATCATCATCACAAACAATAACGAACTTAGTATACATAAATTGACGTAGGAAAGACCAAACACCCATCATTACGCGTTTTGCATGTCCGGCATATTGCTTTTTAATAGTAACAATCGCCAAACGATATGAACATCCTTCGGGTGGTAAATAGAAATCCTGAATTTCAGGAAATTGTTTCTGTAAAATAGGCACAAACACTTCATTTAATGCCACACCTAAAATGGCGGGTTCATCCGGTGGACGGCCAGTATAAGTACTGTGATAAATGGGGTCTTTACGATGAGTAATATGGGTTACCGTCATCACAGGGAAGTTATCAACTTCATTATAGTAACCGGTGTGATCGCCGTATGGCCCTTCTGGAGCTACTTCAGCTGGGTCTAGATAACCTTCTAAAATAATCTCAGCCGTCGCCGGTACTTCTAAATCGTTACTAATACATTTTGCCACTTCTGTTTTAGCACCACGTAATAAGCCAGCAAAAGCGTACTCTGATAAAGTATCAGGAACAGGCGTTACCGCGCCTAAAATAGTGGCAGGATCTGCACCTAAAGCAACAGAAATAGGGTATTTTTCACCTGGATTGGTTTGCTTAAATTCTTGAAAATCTAATGCGCCACCACGATGTGATAACCAACGCATAATAATTTTATTTTTACTGATTAATTGCTGTCGATAAATACCTAAATTTTGACGTTCTTTATGGGGACCTCGTGTAACCGTTAACCCCCAAGTAATTAAAGGAGCAACATCACCTGGCCAACATTTTTGAATAGGTAGTTTATTTAAATCTACATCGGCACCCTCAATAATAACTTGCTGACACAACGGCTTTTTAATCATTTTTACCGGCATATTTAAGACTTGCTTATAAACCGGGATTTTACTTATCGCGTCACGAAAACCTTTAGGAGGTTCAGGCTCTTTTAACATGGCAAGTAATTTACCAACATCACGTAAAGCACGCACATCAGGTTGTCCCATAGCCAAGGCAACACGATCAGGCGTACCAAATAAATTAGTTAGTACTGGCATGCCATGTGGTACACCATTTTTGTCGACGGGGTTTTCAAATAATAACGCTGGCCCCTCAGCACGTAGCGTACGGTCACTGATTTCGGTCATCGTTAAATCTGTAGAAATAGGCTGGGAAATACGCTTGAGCTGGCCTATTTTTTCCAACTGTTTTATAAAGTCTCTTAAGTCACTATATTTCATAAATTTAAATCACTCATCCGCTTAATAGTTTGACAGTGTTTTAAGCAAAAACGCCAGCTGTTATTGCTAACACTGGCGTTTATGTACGGGATGTACGGTATGTCGCAATCACACGGATGTGAATAAGCGACCAATAAACTATTTACGTTTCATAGAATCAAAAAATTCGTTATTCGTTTTAGTCATTGCTAGTTTGTCGATGAGGAATTCAATTGCACCAACTTCGTCCATTTCATGAACAATTTTACGTAAAATCCACATTTTCTGTAATTCTGCAGGTTTAGTGATCAATTCTTCACGACGAGTACCACTACGATTAATATTAATCGCTGGGAAAACACGCTTTTCAGACACTTTACGAGAAAGGTGTAATTCCATGTTACCGGTACCTTTAAACTCTTCGTAAATAACTTCGTCCATTTTAGAGCCGGTTTCTACTAGAGCTGTCGCGATAATCGTTAAACTACCACCGTGCTCAATATTACGCGCGGCACCAAAAAAGCGTTTTGGACGGTGTAAAGCATTGGCGTCAACACCACCGGTAAGAATTTTACCTGATGATGGAATAACCGTATTATAAGCTCGAGCTAAACGTGTAATTGAATCAAGTAGAATAACAACATCTTTTTTATGTTCAACTAAACGCTTAGCCTTTTCAATAACCATTTCAGCTACTTGTACATGGCGGTTTGCTGGTTCATCGAACGTTGATGCAATGACTTCGCCTTTTACCAAGCGCTGCATCTCTGTCACTTCTTCCGGACGTTCATCGATAAGCAATACCATTAACTCGGCATCAGGATGGTTATGAGCAATACTTTGCGCAATGTTTTGTAGTAATAATGTTTTACCCGCTTTTGGTGGAGCAACAATTAAACCACGTTGCCCTTTACCAATTGGAGAAGCCAAATCTAAAACACGTGCGGTAATATCTTCAGTTGAACCATTACCACGTTCCATGATTAAACGTTCATCAGGATGGATTGGGGTTAAATTTTCAAAGAGTATTTTGTTGCGAACATTTTCTGGCTTGTCGAAATTAACTTCTGCTACTTTTAATAACGCGAAATAACGTTCACCTTTTTTAGGTGGACGAATTTTTCCGTGAATAGTATCACCCGTTCGCATACTGAAACGGCGAATTTGACTCGGTGAAACATAAATATCATCAGGTCCTGCTAAATATGAGGAATCTGAAGAACGCAAAAAACCAAAGCCGTCTTGTAAAATTTCTAGAACACCGCCACCAAAAATATCATTATCGTTTTCGGCATGGGCATTTAATATAGCAAAAATTATGTCTTGTTTACGATTGCGGCCTAAATTATCAAGCTTCATAGATGCGGCAAGCTCGACAAGTTCGCTTATTGGTTTTTCTTTAAGTTCGATCAGGTTCATAGTGGGGTTCTTTAACTATTTATATTGAAGTGAGTTTGCCTGTTGGCATCATTGAAATTGGAGTTTGGTTTGAAATGTGGTTCATTAGAAAGCTAAATTTAGCACTAAAATTTAATCAGGTAAAGGATCAAAATTTGATCTATGGCTTTCTTCTTTAATTAATAAGCTAATATATACAAAAAAGGCTCGTAAATACGAACCTTTTTTTGAAAACTTATAAATTATTATCAATAAACTCTTTTAATTGAGTTTTAGATAAAGCGCCAACCTTAGTATCAGCGACTGCGCCATCTTTAAATAACAATAACGTAGGAATACCACGAATACCGTATTTAGGTGGAGTAATTGAGTTTTGATCGATATTTAATTTACCAACAGTTACTTGACCTGCATATTCTTCTGCAATGTCATTTAATAAAGGTGCGATCATTTTACAAGGACCACACCATTCAGCCCAAAAATCGACTAATATAAGGCCTGAGGCGGTAATTACGTCAGTATCAAAACTGTCGTCTGTTAACTGAACAATTCTATCGCTCATTTCTATCTCCGTTAAATGGTGGCATTTTGCCAATTGGTGGGGATTATAACGCCATCATTATGAATTACCAACTTTGATCTTATAACTGTTGGCTATTTCTAACATTAATTGAGTATTTATGAATACATTTACTCGATACCGTTTTTTATTAACTATATAACCTGTTAAGCTGTGCGCATGAATAAAACACACTTAACTGAAACTAAGTTCTCAGAACTTAACCTCGACACTAAAGTTGTCGCAGGTCTTGACGCTATGGGCTTTGAGTATTGCACTTCAATTCAAGAGCAATCTTTACCCATTTTATTGAAAGGTACTGATATTGCAGGCCAAGCACAAACAGGCGAAGGTAAAACAATCGCCTTTTTAGCTGCAACCTTTCATCACTTATTACAAAAACCAGATCCAAAGCATAATCAACCTCGTGCCTTAATCATGGCACCAACACGTGAATTAGCCGTACAAATTCACCGTGATGCTAAAGAAATGGCAAAAAGCACTGGCTTACGCTTAGGCGTAGTTTATGGTGGTGAAGGCTATGAAAGCCAACGCTTAGAGCTTGAAGCTGGTGTAGATATTCTTATTGGTACCTGTGGTCGTTTGCTCGATTATATGAAACAAGGTATTTATAACCTAAACAATATCGAAGTTGTTGTGCTTGATGAAGCCGATCGTATGTTTGATCTAGGCTTCATTAAAGATATCAGATATATGTTTAATCGTATGCCTGCCGCCACAGCACGTTTAAGCATGTTATTTTCAGCAACCTTATCTTTTCGTGTAAAAGAACTTGCATTTGAACACATGAATGAGCCAGAAAGTGTTGAAATCGCGCCAGAACAAAAAACAAACACTCGAATTTCTGAAGAATTATTTTATCCTTCTAACGAAGATAAAATGGCTTTGTTACAAACATTAATTGAAGAAGAATGGCCTGAAAAAGCGATCATCTTTGCCAATACTAAGCATGTTTGTGAAAAAGTTTATTCACATTTAGAAATTGATAACATCCGCGTTGGTTTATTAACTGGCGATGTACCTCAGAAGAAACGTTTAAAGATTCTTGAGCAATTTAGTGCCGGTGAACTAGATATCTTAGTTGCCACTGATGTAGCCGCACGCGGTTTACATATTCCTAGCGTAAGTCATGTATTTAATTATGATTTACCAGATGATTGTGAAGATTATGTACATCGTATAGGCCGTACTGGCCGTGCTGGTGCAACAGGTCATGCAATTAGTTTCGCATGTGAAGGCTATGTTTTTAACTTACCTCCTATCGAAACCTATATTGAACATGCCTTACCGGTAAGTAAATATAATCAAGATGCATTATTAACTGATTTTCCTACTCCTAAGCCTCGTCCTCGTCGCCATAAGCCTCAAAATGGTGGACAAAATCGTGGCAGAACGGGTGGCAACAACCAGCGCCGCCACTAAACGACTATGATGATCACCCATACTGAGATTTCCACACCTCTTTATGCGGTGATCGATTTAGGTTCAAACAGCTTTCATATGTTGATCACCCGACAGCTAGCTAATAGCGTTCAGGTGGTTGATAAAGTTAAACGTAAAGTTCGTTTAGCCTCTGGTTTAAATTCAGACAACCAACTAAGCCAAGCCGCGATTGCTCGAGGCCTTGAATGTTTAAGCTTTTTCGCTGAACGGCTGCAAGATATTCCTCAAAAAAACGTCCGTATTGTCGCGACAGCAACCCTGCGTCTTGCTAAAAATCGTGAAGAGTTTTTAACACAAGCTAATAAAATTTTGGGACAAAAAATAAAGCTACTCAGTGGTAAACAAGAAGCCAAAAATATTTATTTAGGGGTAGCACATACCAGTTGTGGTGCTAAACAACGCTTTGTTATTGATATTGGCGGCGCAAGTACTGAGCTTATTTTAGGTGATGGTTTTGTAACTAAGCAAGTCGAAAGCTTAGATATTGGCTGTGTCACTTTTAATAGCCGTTATTTCTCGGATAATAAATTAACGGCTGAAAATTTTGCTCTTGCTATAGCTGCAGCAAAAAAAGTAATATTTCCTTTGGTTGAGCGTTTTAAAGAAACGGGTTGGAAGTTAGTGTTAAGTGGCTCTGGCACCATGCAAGCCCTGACCGAAATGCAACAATTTAACCATAAGAGTACTGGTGTTAATCTGCTTTTCTTACAGACTATTCAACAACAGTTAATACAATGTAAAACGATCAGTGAAATTAAGATTGCTGGGCTTAGCCAGGAAAGATCGCCCGTTATAGCCAGTGGCGTCGCTATTTTAATTGCCATCATTGAAAGCTTCAACATTGAGAACATTCAGTTATCAAGTGGTGCTTTACGTGAAGGTTTACTTTACAGCATGCTGCCTAAAAGGGTAGATATGAGTATCCGTCAGAGTACGATTAATTCTCTCACTGAAAAATTTCATATTGATAATCAACATTCCGCACGAATTCAAAGACAAGCGACAAGTTTATTTCACACCTATAAGGAAACTTGGTCATTAGATGAAGAAAACAGCTTAGCATTATTGAATGCTGCCTGTGAATTACATGAAATTGGTTTGTTATTAGAATTTAAGCAGCATCAGCAGCATGGTGCCTACATATTGCAAAATGCTGATTTACCTGGCTTTAATCAAATTGAACGACAATTACTAGTCACCTTAGTCCGGTTACACAAAGGTAATATTGATGTCGATTTACTAGAAAAACAAACGGCAGTAAATTTTCAGCAAGCAAGCTACCTGTTAGTTATTTTACGTTTAGCCATCATTTTATGTCGACGCCGTAAAGATGATGCTTTGCCCGATTATCAAACCGCTATTATTAAAAGTATGGGTGATGATATTATCAATTTATGTTTACCAACGACTTGGCTTGCTGCACACCCACTTATCGCTGACGAACTGCTCCAAGAAAGTGCCCATTTAACACCGCTTCATTTATCACTTAACATCCTTTGTGAGACTCAAGAAGCCCTTAAATAACCATTCATTTATCGTTTGACATCTACTCTAGAAAACTCAATAACACACTTAAACATCAATATTTAATGATCATTAGCTATTGGTTTTAGACGCCCAAAGATTGGTAAAAATAACAATACTGCCACCAATCACCATCATGAGCGTTATTTGTTCACCTAAAAGAAAATACGCGGCTATAGAACCGTAGATAGGCTCTAAACTTACCGCGATACTTGCTGTTTGCGCTTTAACCACCTTTAGAGAATGATTAAATAATGTATGAGCAACTGCCGTGAAAAGAACACCTAAAATAATTAATACCGACAACTGTTGGTAAGATATGGTGATCGGATATAAAAACATTAAGGGTAATAAACATACCGTGGCACAAGCGTTTTGATAGAAGGCCACTTTTTTAGCCGATGTTTTGGCAACAAACTTTCGATTTAACAGTGTTAACAAAGCAAAACTCATTGCCGATGTCATTCCCCATATAACACCATCGATATCCCCTGCACTTAAATGGTCAAGTGGTAGAATAAATAAGATACCAACAACCGTGAGTAAAGCCTGCAATAACGCCTTATAATGGAATTTTTCTTTAAACAACATCGGTTCGAGGAAACTAACAAAAACAGGGAAAGTTGCAAAAGTGATCAAGCCAATTGCGACACTTGATACCTGAATAGCATAAAAGAAACTGCCCCAATGAAAAGCTAAAACCAAACCAGTAAAAGCAAGTGGCAATAGTAGTGACTTTTCAACTTTTAGAGACTGCTTTCTTATCAGTAAAACAAAAAGCGCAATAGTTGCCGCGGCAAAAGCAGCACGACCAAAAACAATATGGCTGGCTGGCATATTTAGCCACTTAGCAAAAAGACCCGATATAGCGAAAAGTAACACCGCACTATGCAGTGAAAATAATGACTGTTTGTGACTGGGCATTCATGCTCGATTTAGTAAAATTAAACAAGCCATTCTACCAGCTAAAATAGCTCAGCTAATAGAATAAGTCGTTTGCCTATATATTTTTACTATCTACTTATAGCATTGCAAATTAAGATTTTTACAATAAGCCCCTTAAGATCGGGGGTTCACATTATTGTTCTTTTAACCAGTAAGCCACTTTTTTAGCAAAGTAAGTTAAAATACCATCGGCACCCGCACGTTTAAAAGCGAGCAAACCTTCCATAACACAGGGTTTTTCAGCTAACCAGCCATTTTGAATGGCTGCCATGTGCATTGCATATTCGCCACTCACCTGATAAGCATATGTTGGCACTTGAAAGGTATCTTTAACTCGGCGCACAATATCTAAATAAGGCATACCCGGTTTTACCATGACCATATCTGCACCTTCGGCGATGTCTTGAGCAACTTCATGTAATGCTTCATCACTGTTTGCTGGGTCCATTTGATATGAGAATTTATTACCGCCTTTAATGTTACTTGCAGAGCCAACAGCATCACGAAAAGGACCATAATAATTAGAAGCATATTTTGCCGAATAAGCTAAAATTCGCGTGTTTACAAAACCATGTTTTTCTAATTCTTGACGAATTGCCCCAACACGACCATCCATCATATCTGAAGGGGCAACCACATCGGCACCCGCTTGAGCATGAGACAACGCCTGCTTAACTAAAATTTCTTTGGTAATGTCATTTAATACGTAACCCTCATCTTTACCCTTTATGCCAAGAATGCCATCTTGTCCATGGGTCGTAAAAGGGTCAAGAGCAACATCGGTTATTACCCCTAATTCAGGAAACTTTGCTTTTAATGCACGAACAGTACGTTGAGCTAACCCTTCAGGGTTATAGGCTTCTTCAGCCATTAATGACTTTTTATTTGCTGGAGTGACAGGAAATATAGCAATGGCAGGAATACCTAAATCAACCAGTTCTTGCGCTTCTTCTAATAATAAATCAATACTTTTACGTTCAACGCCAGGCATAGAAGCTATAGCTTCGCGTTGATTTTCACCATCAAGAACAAAGACCGGGTAAATTAAATCATTAACGGTTAATTGATTTTCTGACATTAAACGACGCGAAAAATCATCACGGCGCATGCGGCGCATTCTGCGGGCAGGAAATTGCCCAAAAGCGTTACTCATAAAATTTTCCTATATAAATAAAGTTGATAAGTTAGCGGTTAACTATCGCTAGCTTTGACAACGTCTTGTTGTCTCACTTGATTGCGGCCATTATGTTTTGCTTGATATAAGGCTTGATCTGCTGCGGCAAAGAGATGCTCGGCTTGAACATCTTTTTGTTGTAAATAAGTACTAACACCACAGCTAATGGTTAGACTTATGATAGTGTTATTGTAGCTAACCTGACAGCTAGCAATACTTTCCCTTAATTCTTCAGCCAGTGCTAATGCCCCTTGGCTATCGGTTTCAGGCAAAATTAAACAAAATTCTTCACCGCCATAACGACAACTGATGTCTGCACTTCTTCGCAAGCAACTTTTAATGCAAGCAGCAACTACGATTAAACATTCATCACCGGCTAAGTGACCATAAGTATCATTCACTTTTTTAAAATGATCGATGTCAAGAATCACTAAGCTCAAGGGCGTTAAGTTACGGCGACTACGTCGATATTCAGCGAGTATTTTTTGATCATAAAACCTCCGGTTATACAAACCGGTAAGGTCGTCTAACGTATTCTTTTCTTCTAACTCTTTATTAACTTCTTCGAGTTCTTGCAAAGCAATATTGAGCTCTAAAGTACGCTCTTGTACTTTACTTTCAAGCTCATCGTTATCTTGAACTTCATTTTCAATGTGCTGATCTGCTGCATTGCTAGCAAGAGAGTTTTTAGTGTTTTTTTCTTGTGAAAAGACTAAAAACGCCATAAAGAGAGCCATAATTAATAACAGTAAGGTCAGCGATGAAAATTGCACAACTAACTGAATTATCGATAAAATCACCACTAATATTGCAACAATAAAAAGGTAAGAAGTTGACCGATTAAAGAGTGAGATCATTAACGCTCACCTAAGTTGAAAACTTTTCGCGCATTTTCACTGGTGGCATTAATAATGTCGTCGCTATGGCATTGGTACAAATGGGCGAGCTTTTCTATGACGTAAGGTAAATAGCTTGGTTCATTGCGACTGCTTTTGGGTTTAGGCTTAATGCTTCTAGGTGTTAAATATGGCGCATCTGTTTCAATCATTAACCTATCTAATGGGATTGATGGAATAAGCGCTTGTAATGGTTCTCCACGACGTTCGTCACACACCCATCCGGTAATACCAATATACATACCAGCTGACAAGCATTGATTTAACTCATTCTCATTACCGGTAAAGCAATGAGAAACCATAGCGGGCACAGCGGTTAAGTAAGGAGATAGTAATTGAAACCAGACAGGGAAAGCATCCCGTTGATGTAAAAAAAGTGGTAATTGAAGTTCTGCAGCTAATGATATTTGTTCAGCAAACACTTTTTCTTGTTGCTTTGGCGTAGAAAAATTACGGTTAAAATCTAAACCACATTCACCAATTGCTTTTACCGCTTTATTTTTAGCTAATAATCGAATGTCATCTAAATAGTTATCACTGACATTATCGGCATCATGGGGATGTATACCCGCTGTGGTATAAAGATAATCAGGATATTGTGCAGATAATTGTAAAGCTTTATGACTTTCAGAGATATTAGTTCCGGTAACCAACATAGCCCTGATACCAGCAGATTTAGCCCGCGCGATTAATTCATCACGGTCTTTATCAAAACGAGTATTTGTTAAATTAACGCCAATATCGATCATTAGCTATCCAGTTTCATCAAACTAAGCTTCTTCAGATTCGTTTTTTTTCTGGTAAATAGACGCTATAAAAACGCCTAATTCAAATAATAATAGCATGGGTACGGCCAATAATGTTTGTGAAATAATATCAGGCGGTGTTAACAACATGCCAACCACAAACGCACCAACAACAACATAGGGTCTTTTTGCACGCAAACTGTCGGGATCGGTAAAGCCGGTCCAACACAGTAAAATAATAACAATGGGTATTTCAAAAACAATCCCAAAGGCAAAGAATAATTTTAGAACAAAATCTAAATAACTGGTAATGTCGGTGGCAATATTTACCCCTTCAGGAGCTACAGAAGTAAAAAAAGCAAAAATTATTGGGAAAACCACATAATAGACAAAAGCAATACCACCATAAAATAGCAAGGTGCTGCCGAACATCAGTGGAATAACTAAGCGTTTTTCATTCTTGTATAAGCCAGGCGCAACAAAGGCCCAAATTTGATAAAGAATAAAGGGCATGGCAATAAAAATAGAAAGTACCATGGTTAATTTAAAAGGAGCAAAGAAAGAAGAGGCAACATCGGTTGCGATCATTTGTCCCCCTTCAGGTAAGGTTTCCATTAAGGGTTTGGAAACATATTCATAAATTTCATTAGCGAAATAGAATAAGCCTAAAAAGACAACCAAAACGCCCACCACAACGTTCAACAATCGGCTGCGTAATTCGAGTAAATGATCAAATAAAGTATAACTACTTGCTGGAGATGGATTCATGGTGTTACTTTTTATTTTCTTGTGAAGATGAAAGGTTAGCAGTGACTGCTGCTTCTTCAGTCACCTTATCATTTTTTTCAATATTTTCTGAGACAATACTTTGTGAGTCAACTTTTTCAGGCTCTTTATCGAGTTGATAAGGACGATTGACCATCTCAGCAGCTTCTTGTAATGTTTTTAATGATTCAGCAATCTCAGGTGATAGATTTTTCATATCCGCTTGTTCAGCTTTTTTCAAATTAGCATGTAATTCTTGTATGCGTAATTCTTCGGTAAGCTCGGTTTTTACACTATCACTAAATTTACGAACACCACTTATCCAACCGCGCACCGTTCTAATAGCAACAGGTAAACGTTCTGGACCTAAAACGATCATACCTATTATCGCAATCAGCGACAGCTCCCAAAAGCCAATATCAAACATCGCTTACGCCTGATCTTTTTCTTTTGTTTTTACTTTATCTTCGGTGTCGGTAGTAACAGACTTATCAGCAATATTTTCTGCACTTTCTTCTTCCTTTTTAGCGTTACTATCTGTCATAGCATTTTTAAAACCTTTAACCGCAGAGCCTAAATCGCCACCTAGATTACGTAATTTTTTTGTGCCAAATAACAACACTATAATAACCGCAACAATTAATAATTGCCAAATACCCATATTTCCCATGATAAACCCCTATTATTTAGAATGGATTCATTATAAAGTTTTAAAATGAAAAATCATCCTTTGATAGACAAAATAATGCGATAGGACAAACTTTGCAGAAAAAGCACCTTATTTATCTGAGTTGCTTGTTGATGATCAGCATTACCTTCACTACTTTTCAGAGTAATGCTAGACAAGATCAAAACATGGACAGTGACACTGAAAAGCAAATAGCAAAACCTATCAAACATCCACAAAGGCATGTTGTACCCACACTTGTGCCCGATGACTGGGGTCAAGACGTACACGACACCATCGCTAATTCCGTTTATCAATCGGCGACTTGGTTCGATAGTTTTTTTACTGATATTGATAGCCAACAAATTGAACCCAAAGCAACAGCCAAAATACGTTTTGGCTGGATACCCAAAGCACGTCATTTGGCGGAGCTTGACTCTCGTTTTCGATTAAAAGTAAAGTTACCGCACTTTAAAGATAAGATGAGCTTGATTCTTTCCGATGAAGATGACGTTGAAGACGGCCAGTTACCCCTCGATGGTATTGGTACTCGCCCAGAAATAAATGAAGAAAGCTTTGCCGTGGCCTTACGTTATGTGGTTAAAAAGAAGAGCGATAGCTTAGTCGATACTCGATTAGGAATTTCAGGCGGTGATATTTTTGTAAAAATACGTAAGCGCAAGTTGTATACCTTCAATGAAAAGCATGGTTTTAAAGTTGAACCTTCAACCTATTACTTTTTAGGCGACGGTCTTGGAGCCAAGTTATTTCTTGAATATAATTATCAATATAATGAAAAATCACAATATAGGATCAATTATACTATTCGCGGCTCTGAATCATTTAGTGGCATTCGATGGAAACACGGCTTTTATCAATTAAATCAATTAGATTCAACAACGGCCTCCGTTGTTGGTTTGCAAGTTGAAGGTGAGCGTAATGGTCAATATGGTTTTTTTACCGACAAATATACGCTGAGTTATCGTTATCGATTCAATGCACTAGAAAAATGGTTGTTTTTTGAAGTAGAACCATTTTTAGAGTGGTCAAAAGAGGATAACTACACCACCACACCTGGAATTGCGCTACGCATAGAAGGTTTTTTTAGTAAAATATAATTGATTGTTAACGAAAAATTAGGCGCTAACTTTAACTACAACCTCACTTTTGGTTATTATTCGTGGCATTTTTATCGGTCGACTAATATGAAAGCCCTGACCAAATTCACAACCGGCGTTCTGTAACTTTTTCAACATTTCCTCTGACTCGATTCCTTCAGCGACTAAATGGTAGCCAAAGTTACTGCCCAAATCATGCAAAGCCTTAACTAACGATAAATTTTTATTATTAGTATTTAGCGTACGAACAAAACTTCTGTCTAATTTGATAAATTCAAACGGGTAGTTGTGTAAGAAATTTAATGACGATGAACCCGCGCCGTAATCATCTAGAGCGAGTTTAACCCCAAATTCTTTTAATCGACGTAAGTTCTTCAGGGCTAATTCACTTTGTTGAGCAAATGCAGATTCATTAAATTCAAGAATTAAACGATGAGGCTCTATACCTGCGTCTTTAATTTGCTTGATCAACTTATTGAGCTGATTCGCTTGAACTAAGTGACGTCCCGATAAATTAATACCAATAAAAGCATTAAAATACTCGGTATTTTGTTGCCAGCTTTTTAATTGTTGACTAACTTCTTTAATAACCCAAGCTTCGATGTCTAATATCATGCCGGTTTCTTCGGCCATATATAAAAATTCACTTGGCGTTAGTAAGCCTTTAGTTGGATGCTGCCAACGTAATAAAGCTTCAAAACCAATGGTATTCGTTAACGTTAAGTTGGATATCTGCTGATAATGCAGTTCAAATTGACTCTTGGTAATGGCAACGCGTAATTCTTGCTCTAAAGTCATACTTGCCATAAGTTGTTCTCGCATGCTTTCATCAAAAAAGACATAACGACCACGACCTAAGTTTTTCGCTTGGTACATAGCGGCATCAGCATCACGTAAAATTTCATGAGAATCCTTATAATGACTGCTACATTGCGCAATACCTATACTGGCATTCGAGTAAAGTGTATGACCACCTAAACTGAAGGGTTTGGCAACAGCGGTAATAATGCGTGAGGCCACTTCTTCAATATCATCTTGACATTGTAGTGAATCAAGCAAAATAACAAATTCATCACCCCCTAAACGCGCTAAAATATCATTATCTCTGACACAGTCTTGTAATCTGAGTGCTATCTCAATAAGAAACTCATCTCCAGCATGGTGTCCCAATGTATCGTTAATCATTTTAAAACGATCTAAATCGATAAATAACACGGCAAAGCGTTGATCGGGATGACGCTTCAAATGTCGTAATGAGTAGCTCAATCGGTCTGAAAACATCGCTCTATTGGGCAGTTTTGTTAGGCCGTCATGGTGTGCTTCATAGTAAAGTTGCGCTTCTGCTTTTCGTCTCTCATCAATTTGCATACGCAAATTTAAATTACTCGCTTGTAGCTCTTGGGTACGTTGATTAACCGTATTTTCTAATTTTTCATGGTGTTTTTTTATTTCTGCTTGCGAACGCTTACGTAAAATAGCGGTATCAACGTGCTGGCTAATAAAGCGTATCAAGGTTAGGTCACTCTGTTGATAGGCTTGCGAATCTTGGTAATGCTGAATAGCTAAAATGCCGAATATCTTGCCATCTTCCATCAATGGTGCAGCAAGCCATGCTTGTGGCATTTTATTTTTAGGATAATCTATCGTCAGCGGTTCACTCGTTATTTCACCTTGCTCAGATAAATAAAAGACTTCACCTTCGGTGATCAATGTCGGTGCAACAGCATTTATCGCTAATTCTGTCAGACCAAAACCTAACATTCGAGGCAGAGGTGTATGCACTTTTTCATCGTCATAATAGGGGAAAGTCACGATAGAGTTATCTTTGTTATCACCCGTATCTAACAGAGCAATATATAAGTTCTTTGCTGGTAATAGAGTATTAATTTCTTGATGGATAGCTCGATAGAAGCAATCAATATCTTGTGAATTAGCCGTAATTTCTGAAATTGATAATAAGGCTTTATGCATTTTCACCGCTTTCTTACGCTCAGCAATTTCAACTTGTAACTGCTTATTCATTTCGGTTAGTGTTTCAGTACGCAGTAAAATACTTTCTTCTAATAATTCACGACTACGTACACGATCAATAGCGGTCACTAAATGCAAGGCAATAAATTCAAGCAACTGACAATCATATTCATCAAAGTAAAGTTTATCATCGTAACTTTGTAATGCCAGAACACCAATAACCTGATTCCCACGTCTAAGCGGAACACCAAGCCAATCAACACAGGATGAACCATAAAGAAAAATATCGCCTGATTTTGCTAATGCGAAACGCTCTTTAGCAGAGCAATGCATCGGCTTTTCATTTTCAAAAACCATACCTGTTAAGCATTTTCGCCAATCAGCAACTTTTAAATGATCATGTAAACGAATTTCTTCGGGGTTGTGACAATGAGCAAGCTCAAGATTATTTTTTGAATTGATCAGGGTGATGTGAAAACTATCGGTAATTAATAATGTTTTAATCACCGTTTTAAGCTCAGCATAAAAGGCTGCCATATCGGTAACTGTGCTTGCCAATTCAGACAACTGCAACAAACCCGACTGCATGGTTTTAACCTGCCGATACTTTTTAAGTAGAGACTTTAATTTGGGAAGCTGACGTAATGCCAGAATGTCTTCCTTTGCCTTTAATTCCGTCAAGGCGATTCCATAGTTAGTTATTAGTATTATTTTTAAGCGGTTAGTCTACCAAATTAATATCACTTGGCTAGTACCTTATTTGAATTGATAAGATCAATACAGTATATGTCTATTTTTTGTACACTATAATTGACGAGTTGCGCACGTTTACCAAAAAGGGACAAAAGACCGTTAATGATTAACATAAGCAAGCTAGTATCAGTGCTCAAAAGAGAAAGTCTACAAAAAGCAGACATAAAAAAACCGACGTAAATCGGTTTTTTTGTTGGTACAGACATGATCCAATAACTAAGCAGCCATTGAGCCTTTAAGTTTATTAAGGGCATTTTTTTCTAACTGTCTGACACGCTCTGCAGAAATATGATACTTGTTAGCTAAATCTTGTAACGTCGTTTTATCTTCAGTTAACCAACGGGTTCTTATAATATCTTGGCTGCGTTCATCAAGAATGACCAAGGCATTAGATAAACGCTTATTAGCATGAGAAGAGTGATCTTCATCTTCAATCTGAACAGCGAGATCTGACTGATGATCTTCAAGATATAAGGCTGGAGAGTAACCTCCACCAGCAGAATTATCAACATCGTCAGACGACAGTTCAAAAGCCTGATCTTGATTACTCATTCTAGATTCCATCTCTAAAACATCTTTAGGCGTAACACCTAGAGTCTCTGCAACATTATTAATTTCGTCGTTACTGAACCAACCTAAACGTTTTTTGTTTTTACGAAGGTTAAAAAACAATTTACGTTGTGCCTTGGTTGTTGCCACTTTAACAATACGCCAATTACGTAACACAAACTCATGAATCTCAGCTTTTATCCAATGAACAGCAAACGACACTAAGCGTACACCCACTTCCGGGTTAAAACGCTTAACAGCTTTCATTAAACCAACGTTACCTTCTTGAATTAAATCAGCTTGAGGTAAACCATAACCTGCATAACCTTTTGCTACATGAATAACAAAACGTAAATGCGACATAATAAGCTCTTGTGCCGCTTGTAAATCATTTTCTGAATATAAACGAGTGGCGAGTTCATTCTCACGCTGTGCAGTAAGCATAGGAATGCCATAAGCAGACTGCATGTAAGATTCAATACTACCGCTACGTGGAACTGTTAGCGCCATTGATTGTATCGGTTTACTCATTTTAAAAACCCCTCTTTATCGCTCTTTAATAACTCTTAAATAATTTTAACTTTCTAGCTCGCTATAATAGCATACATCGACCGTGTAGGCGAGCAACGCATCACACATTACCTTACAACACAAGACGAAACAACTCAGTCAAGTAGATTTATCTGTTTTTTTTGTGTACATTTGTTAACATAAAAGTATCAGAAAACACTTTAAACTTACAAAACAATAACTTAGCTTTTGTATCAAGATGTAATTTAACAAGGATGTGGCTATTACTTTATGTATTTAAGTAACTTATAAATGAATTTTAGAGGGTCATAATTTGTACTCATATGTTGCTCGTCAACCCATCTTAGATATTAAACAAAATGTTGTTGCCTATGAATTGCTTTTTCGTGATGGTAAAAGTAACAGTTTTCCTGATATTGATCCTAATCAAGCAACATCTAACATACTAACTAATAACCATTTAAGCTTAGGCATAGAACAAGTCACTGGTGATCTACCCGCATATATTAACTTTCATGCTGATACCTTGATTTTTCACTTCCCAAGCTTCCTTGATCCCAAAAACGTGGTATTAGAAATTTTAGAAGACGTTCCGGTAACCCCTGAGCTATTAGCTGCTTGCCAGTCACTTCATGAGAAGGGTTATAAATTAGCCTTAGACGATTTTGACTTTGATGAAAAGTGGGCTCCATTTTACCCTATCATAGACATTATCAAAATTGATGTCCTACAGTTTTCTATTCTAGAAATTAGCAAGCTGGTCAGAAAAATTGCTGGGCTAAACGTAACACTATTAGCTGAAAAAGTAGAAACTTCACAACAATTTGAACGATTAAAAATGCTGGGATTTACACTTTTTCAAGGTTATTTTTTTGCAAAGCCAGAAATGCTAAAACAGCGAAAAATCACCACGGCAAAACAAAATATCCTCGAACTGATCAGCCAAGCAAGCCAAGTAGAGTTAAACATTAACAAAATCAGTGAAATTTTTGCCGTTGATCCCGGCTTAACTTATAAATTACTGCGTTTTATCAATAGTCCTACCTATGGTAGTAGCCAGGAAATAACCTCGTTAAAACATGCTCTTGCTTATATCGGACAAGTTGAACTGAAAAAATTTATCGCGTTGCTTGCACTGTCAGATTTAAGCTCAGATAAAAATCCAGAAATTATGCGTCTTTCTTTGGCACGAGCTAAGTTTTGTGAAAAAATAGCCCTTTGCCGTTTTGAAAGTGAAAATCCGCCTAAAGCTTTTCTCACCGGTATATTATCGTTAATCGATGGTATTTTAGATCATGAATTAGAATATGTATTAGGTGTATTACCTATTCATCAAGGCATAAAATCGGCATTAAGAAGCGAGCAGTGTGACCTTGGAGATTACTTGTCATTAGTAAAAAACATTGAACAAGGCTTATGGGCAGAGGGTGAAGAAATTGCCAAGAGAATTACTTTAGAGAGTGAACTTTGTTTTCAAGCTTATAAAGACTCACTGTCATGGGCAGACGAAATGATCGCCTGTGGAACTTAAATCGACATTTAGTAGACTTTATTAATCAGCGGTAGGCTCTATGGCACGAATATGCTTACGCACTGAAATATAACTTCCTGATAAACCGAGTATAACGGCAAATAATATCAGTGTCATCGCTTCTGAAAAGCTTAAACCACTAATAATAAAGTTACTCTGATATAAGTGGGTTAATTCAGAGAGAGCCCCAGATAAATATTTAGCGAGCAGAGCCACACATAACCAAGAGACCACCCCCCCCAAAATACCATACCAAAGGCCCGCATATAAAAAAGGACGCTGAATAAAGCTATCCGTCGCGCCGACAAGTTTCATCACAGCAATCGCATCTTTTTGATTTAAAATAGCCAAGCGTATAGTGTTGCCAATAATGAGCACCACAGACAAACACAGTAATGCACCGATACCTACCACGATATCTTCAATAAGTTTAGCAATAGCTTCTAATCGAGAAAGCCATTCGAGGTCTAATTTTCCTTGCTGAACCTCTCGTTCTTTTTCTAGCTTCAATAATAACTCTCCAGCCGCCTGTGTTTGACTAGCACGCGTTGTTGGGGTCACTAAGAGTGTTGCTGGCAAGGGATTTTTATCTAAATATTCTAGCGCCTGTCCAAAACCAGATAAGGTTTTAAACTCTTGTAAAGCCTGCTCTGCCGAGATGTAAGTAACTTTGGCAACCTCAGGATAAAGTTCAATTCGATGAACTAAGTTTTGTGCCGCTTTGTCAGTCACTGACAATTTCAAAAACAAACTGATTTCTGAGGCGGTATCCCACTGTTCACTGATGGCTTTAGCATTTTTGACAAATAAATGTAACGTAGCCGGTAAGGTTAAACTGATACCTAAAACCAAAACCGTCATTATTGAGGTGAAAGGAGTACGCCATAAATCGCCTAAACTACCTACGGCTTGTTGAACATGTCGAATTAATCTATCTGTTATTTTTGCTGCAAAATTTAATTTCTGCGAAGGTTGGCCAAAACGGGTAGGTTTATTCATTGTTTTCATGCCTAACTTGTAAACCTTCAACGATACCATCGGTGATCATTGAACCTTGCTTAAGCGTCAGCGTTCTATATTTCATTCTAGCAATTAGCCCCAGATCATGCGTAGCTATGAGTACGGTAACGCCAAAATCATTAAATTCTTCAAACAAGCGAATAATATCTAAGGAAAGCTTAGGATCTAAGTTTCCGGTTGGCTCATCAGCAAGCAAGATTAATGGTTTATTCACTAATGCTCTAGCAATGCCAACTCGCTGCTGCTCTCCACCTGACAACATATTAGGAAAACAACGTAATTTATCGCTCAAGTGGACTTTATCTAGCGCTGCTTCCACGCGTTTTCGCGTTTCCTTGTGGCTATACCCTTCAATGACTAAAGGCAATGCAACATTATCGAAAATAGTTCTGTCCATTAATAGATTATGGTTTTGAAAAATCATTCCTATTTTTCGGCGAGCATAAGGAATATCTTTATACTTTATATTTGATATTTCATTACCGTTAATTTGGATTTTACCACTGGTCGGCTTTTCCATTAAGCTCATTAGCTTTAAGAGTGTACTTTTCCCCGCTCCTGAATGTCCGGTTAAAAATGCCATTTCCCCCGCAGCCAATTCAAAACTAACATTTTTAAGTGCTAGAAAGCCACCAGGATAGGTTTTACTGACATTGTTAAAGTGGATCATAAAATGGCCATACTCTTATTTTTGTTGTTCTTCACATAGTGTAGTCGGGCATCAAAACTATACCGTAAATCTTAGCTATCTTGGGTGAATAATGCATCAATAAAATCTTCACCGTTAAACGGACGTAAATCATCAATGCCTTCACCAACACCTAAATAGCGGATAGGAATCGCATTTTTATCGGCAATAGCAAACACAACACCACCTTTAGCCGTACCATCAAGCTTGGTTAATGTTAGTCCCGTCAAACCCACCGCTTCATTAAATAATTTTGTTTGGCTTAACGCATTCTGTCCAGTACCTGCATCTAAAGTTAACATCACTTCATGAGGTGCTTTATCATCAATCTTTTTCATAACACGGACAACTTTTTTCAATTCATCCATTAAGTGACTTTTGTTCTGCAGCCGGCCAGCTGTATCAGCAATGAGTACATCAACACCACGGGCTTTTGCGGCACTAATCGCATCAAAAATAACAGAAGCACTGTCTGCGCCAGTATGCTGGGCAATAACAGGAATATCGTTGCGCTCGCCCCACACTTGTAATTGCTCAACCGCCGCTGCTCTAAACGTGTCACCGGCCGCTAGCATGACCGATTTACCTTCAGCTTGAAATTTTTTCGCTAATTTACCAATAGTGGTGGTTTTTCCAACCCCATTAACACCGACCATTAAGATAACAAAAGGACCTGAATCATTATTAATCTCTAACGGCACACTTGCTGGCTCAATAATTTTCTTTAACTCTTCTTTGAGTAAATCATACAAAGCTTCAGCATTTTTAAGCTGTTTACGTGATGCACTTTCTGTAAGTGATTTAATAATTTTTGTGGTCGTTTCAATACCCACATCAGCTAACAGTAAATGTGTTTCAAGTTCTTCAAATAACTCGTCATCAATTTTTTTGCCACTGAATAAAGTAAATATTCCCCCACCAATATTTTGGCGTGTTTTAGTCAGTCCTTGCTTTAATCGAGCAAAGAAACCAGCCTTAGCTGCTGGCTCTGGCTCTGGCTCTGGCTCTGCAAGAATATTGTCGACAACAATGTCATCGATTACAAGGCTTTCACCTTGAATTTCTTCAACATTCTCTGCGATTTTTTCTTCAGAAACATCAGATGTTTCTACTGATGTTTCAACGACATCTGTAACTTCTTCAACAGCTTCTTCTTGCTGACGTCCCAAACCTAACCAGGAAAATAGACCTTTTTTCTTTGACATAACAATAAATTCTTCTCTGCACCATCATTTTGATGGCAATAGTTCACTAAACAAGGATAAAATCCTCGCTATAGTAGCACCTAAAAACAATACAAAAAACAAAAGCTGAGTAAGATATGAACAAACAACGTAAACAATCAGCAAAACCTAACAATAAAGGCAGTATTCGTATTATTGGCGGATCACACCGTGGCCGAAAGCTGCCTGTTTTAATGGCAGAAGGTTTAAGACCCACCACAGATAGGGTAAAAGAAACCGTCTTTAATTGGTTAATGCCTTTTATTCAAGACAGTCTCTGTTTAGATTGCTTTGCTGGCTCTGGTGGTTTGGGTTTTGAGGCATTATCACGAGGGGCAAGCCATGTTAGTTTCGTAGAATTAAACAAAGCGGCAGCTCAGCAATTACTTGAAAACCAACGTTTACTGAAATCAGCTAATATCTCGATAGTAAATAGTGATGCGCTGAGTTTCATTGAAAAAAATATCAGCAAATTTGATATTGTCTTTATTGATCCGCCTTTTCGCAAAAATTTAGTGGAGCAAACGGCCAAACGATTAGACCAACATAGTTTGGCTGACAACGCATTGATTTATATAGAAATGGAAAGTGAACAGAATAACCAACAGCTGCCCATGAACTGGACACTATTAAAAGAAAAAATAGCCGGACAAGTCGCTTATCGTTTATATCAAAAAATGTAACCTTCGTTTATCGCTGGGAGTTAACCTTAAACGCCCCCAGCTTAACATTATCAATAAAACGCTTACTGCTTAGGTTTAAGCTTTAAGTCATGAAAATCAAAGCTAAAATCGGTTGCGCGCGACACAGCTTGCATTGTTACCTCGTTAATTGAACCATCCGGATTCAGATTAAAATTAACAAAAGCATCGGCTTCCAAGGTTCTATCATCCCAGCGCACAATAAAAGTATTATGTTGATAATGCTCTAATACACCGCGCAATGCGGGTGTATGACCAAACTGCATGCTTAAAGCATTATTTGCATAGTTAATCGCAATATCACCGTACCAATTATCTTGATAGGTTTGTGCATAAGCTTTTAAAGGTAAAGAATGACGTGAATTTTTATCAACATTACTGGCGGCTTCTGCTAAACGATTTTTTTCTGCACTTTTTCGTTGCTCACTCATCGTCACATAGAAATCCACCCAGTCTTTTTCAGGCAAGTCTAAATATTCATTTAATATTTGATGATAAATCGCATTAAAAGCATATCCCGATTGCTGATTGGTTAAAATAACCATCGCTAAGTTTTCTTCTGGAACTAAAACAACTTTAGAGACCATACCTAGAATGCCACCACTGTGATGAACTAACTTTACACCGTGATAATCATTTAAAAACCAACCTAGACCATAACCAGAAAAATGGGTTTTATCATTTTTTGTCGCGGTAGCTGATACCGGTAATATTGTTCGCATTTGCCACATGTTGTGGCTTTGACGTTCACTAAAAAGTTTTTTGTTATCACCGTAAACGCCTTCGTTTAACTGCGCTTTGAGCCATAAAGACATATCATTAACACTTGAGGCAACAGATCCCGCTGAAGAAAACTGCTCTAAGAAGTTACCACCAACCACATTTAGCTTGCCATCTAACGGAACATGAGCACGAGCAACATTTTTGTTGTCTGTTGAAATCAGTGAAAACTTTGCTTTAGTATTCTTCATCCCTAACGGCTTAAAAATAGTTTCTTTAATATTTTCTTGCCAAGTTTTACCGGTAACTTTTGCGATGATCTCACCGGCAATAACATACATTAAATTGTCGTAAGCGAACTCACTGCGAAAACTTGAAACCTCGGGTAAATGCTTTAAGCCTTTAATAATATCTTTATTGGTTAACGTTGTACCTGGCCAAATCATCAGGTCGCCTGCACCTAGGCCTAAACCACTGTTGTGTGATAATAAATCGAGTAGGGTAAACTCGCGAGTCACGTAAGCGTTTGGCATTTGAAATTCAGGGAGTATATCAATAACCTTTGTTTGCCATGTCAATTTCCCTTGATCCACCAAATTGGCTAATAACGCTGTGGTCATCGCCTTAGTGTTAGAGGCAATACCAAAAAGAGTATCGCCATTAACCTTATTATTTTTACCATATTCAGTTAAACCGAAACCTTTACTCATCACCACTTTATTATCTTTAATAATAGCAACAGCAACACCAGGCACTTGAAAAGTATTCATTGCCTTATTAATCGATTTTTCGATATTTTGATTTTTTTGTTCAAGCGTATTTGCAGGATTACCAAAAGCTAAAGAGGCAAATAGATAGGCTACCGTCATCAAAATAGTGTGGAATAATTTCATCTTTTATCCTAATTGTTTAGTTATTCTAATAAGTAGATTGTGCATCCTAAGTAATTTCAATACCTAAATTGGATAATCCTTCTTCAAGAACCATCGCTTTAATTTTAATACAGGTTTCTTTATTTTCAGGAGAATCTTTTAGTGCGTAGTAGAGCTCATTTTGCGTATCAAACTCCCACTCCATTAATGGGTGTTGTTCAATTTCTTTAGTCGTAATGTCACTGTCGTCATTAGCGTCTCTTTGATCAGCGATCATCAGTTCAACATAATAAGTTACGCTATTCTCTGATAATCGTGAGACAATTTCAGCGCCTTCTACCTCTTTATCTTGCATCGCCTGTAAAAGTGACATTGTTGCCATAGTTGCATCAATGGCTGGAAATACCCCAAAAAAATCAAAACCTTCTGGATCGGGTATTTGTGGCTCCAGTTTATTTATTTGTGCTTCATAATTTATTTTACAACGATTATTTTTATCAAGCCACTGCCAGATAAGCTCTAATTGATTACGTAATACTGAAAATTCACCAAAATCTGCATGTTCAGAAAAAACTTTATAATTGGGGATCATTCGCTCTAATAATGCAGCAGAAAAAGCGATCTGTTGCCATTGACTTAAATGGGAAAAAGGAAGTTGAATAGCCACTGTACTCTCCATGGAAAAGTTTAAAAAATGAGTATATCCCAAAATATAACATTACGTTTATTTAGATATAAAAAAAGAGCCATAAGGCTCTTCTCTTTAAAACCGTTAAGCAATTACGCTTCAGCGGTTTCTTTAGCAAATTGTATTTGAATAGCCGTTACTTTTTGCTCACTATCAGATAGATTGCGTAATTGAGCTAAACGATTAATTTGACCAATCGATCCTAACATCGCATGAATCGGAATAAATAGACCTCGTTTATGGAAATCTAAAACTTTAGCTTCGCTAAGTTCCTGAAGTTTTTTCTCATTAATGCCAAATAAACCAACCAGTTTTTTATTTTCGCCGGTACTGAAATTAATATGCAATTCTAATTCTCGCAATAAATCATTTTCAGCTAATTCAACCATGAATCGTTCAGTCATCGTTTCATTTTCATATAAACGGCCTAATGATTCTTGAACGTTTTTATAAAAATCGGTAACCAAACCTTCAGCGTCAAACAAGGCATTATCTTTATCATCGCCTACATAAGCACTGTCTAAATCGATATAAGTCGTTAACGTTTTTTCTTTATCTGGGTCTATACCTAAACCAAACGGCATCATAGATGCACCGTGTGGTAAGTAAGTACCAGTCCAACGTTCATCTTTATAGTATAAGTTTTCGCCAGCTTCTAGTCCTAGCATAACGATACTGCGGAAGCTTGAGCCCTCAGGCTGTTTAACTAAGAAGATAGGAAAGCTGTTAGCGGCTTTGGTATATTCTGCTGCGGTAATTGGAGCAATGTGTTGCTTCTCAATATGTTCTAAGCCACGTTTAGTAGTAACTTTTAAATTCTGGTGTTGATCTTTTCTTACTGGAACGACGTTAGCCATAATAATATTCTTCTCTTTAATGCATGCGCTTTTCATTTAAAAATTTTAGCGCTTATATAATGTTATAAATAGTTATGGTGCCAATAGGGAGAGCTTTCAATGGTATATAAAAAAAAATGTTCTTTTTATTTAAATATTAAATCACTTTTCACTCTACACAATAAGTCAGCTATACTTTTGTAAAGAATATCAAATAGCTAATACTTCCTTATTATCTAAAGAAAATAATGTAAATTTAATGAAAAACTTACTCATCACCCTATTTTTTACTGTATTAATATTGTTATTAACAAATATCGTCCATGCGAAGCCAAAAACAAAAACTATTTATGGCCGTAATTTGGACGGATTTGCACAGGTTAAAATAAAAAACAACACGACTGAAAACCTTGCCTGTTATGTTGCAATCGACGGGTACAAAATTAAATTTCGATTACAGGCACTTCGTGAATCGAAATGGTACACCGCCACAGATAAACGTTTTCAATACCGTAGCTTTAGTTCTTGGTGCGACTACTTAACTTTATATCCCGAATATTTAAAATATCAAACTTTCTAATTTTTGATAGATGCAGATAATAAAATATATAAATCCCACTTAAATATAGCAAAAATTAGCGCTAAAAAACTAGCGCTAATAGTCAACTATTGGCTAAGCTTGAGCATTTAGCGAGCTCTGTAAAGCTTAATAAGGGCATTCGTTGAGCCATCCATATCTAGCGTTTCACTGGGGTCAGTTATTTTTGTTAGTACTTTATTACCCAGCGATTTGCCTAATTCAACCCCCCATTGATCAAAAGAGTTCACTTTCCAAATAACCCCCTGCACAAACACTTTATGCTCATACATAGCAATTAAACTGCCAAGCACCTTAGGTGTTAACTTTTCAAATAAAAGCGTGTTACTGGGTTTATTACCCTCCATAACTTTATGTGTAGACAGCTTTTGAATCTCTGATACATCACAGTTCGCTTTTTTCATTGCCGCTTTCACTTCTTCGAGACTTTGCCCCGCCATTAAGGCCTGACTTTGACCAAAACAGTTAGACGCCAGCATGTCATGATGATTCCCCATCTCGTGAAAGGGGAATAACGGCATCAAAAAATCAACAGGAATAGGGGTTTTGCTTTGATGAATAAGTTGATGAAACGAGTGCTGACCGTTGGTCCCTTCGCTTCCCCAAATGATCGGCCCAGTATCATAAGACATCGATTTATTATCAAGTGAAATAGATTTTCCGTTACTCTCCATATCCAACTGTTGGATATAAGCCGGTAAACCCCGTAAATAATGGTAATAAGGTAATAAAACCTGTGATTGCGCGCCATGAAAATTTCGGTACCAAATACCTAATAACGCCAAAATAACCGGGAGGTTTTTTTCAAGTGGCGCCTGGGTGAAATGTTCATCCATTTCAAACGCACCTTGTAAAAAGTCACGGTAATGCTCAAAACCTATCGCTAAAGCTAAGGGTAAACCAATCGCAGACCAGACCGAATAACGTCCTCCCACCCAATCCCACATCGGAAAAATATTATCTTTATCTATACCTAATTCTTGCGCGGCCTCAACATTAGACGACACACAGGCAAAGTGATGTTTAACGTTTTCGGTGGTGGCAGTAGCAACAAACCAATCACGTGCTGTTAGGGTATTACGCAGTGTTTCTTGGGTAGTTAATGTTTTAGATGACGTAATAAAGAGCGTCGTTTCAGGATTGACTTTAGCAAGCACATCATGAATGTGACAACCGTCAACGTTCGCAATAAAATGGACGTTTAACTGACTTTGTTGATAAGGCTTTAGTGCCTCTGACATTATTTTAGGCCCAAGAAAAGACCCACCAATGCCAATACTAATAACATCCGTAAATGCTTTGCCGGTATAGCCTACTTTTTTACCTGATGAAATATCATTAACAAAAACTTCTAACTTAGCCAGCGTTGACTGTATTTGTGGCATCACATCGACACCATCAACATAGACAGCGTTCCCTGAAAAGTTACGTAACGCGGTATGTAATACCGGACGATTTTCAGTGGTATTAATCGCTGAGCCATTAAACATCTGAGCACGCTTATCAACTAAACCGGATGACTGTGCCAGATTCATGAGTAAGTGCATGGTTTCATCAGTAACACGGTTTTTCGAATAATCGAGCATTATTCCCGCGCCAGAAAGTGAAAAATTATTAAAACGTTCCGTATCTTGCGTAAATAAATCGCGCATTTGTACCGGTACGTTTTTATTATAATGATTGACGAGTGACTTCCACTCAGGGGTGCTTGGTAACATACCCGTTATATCCTAATTTAAAGAGGAGACTGACTACAAAGTCACATGATAGCGCAACCTTTAGCTATCGGTCATATTTATACGAAAAAATCATTACAAGTGATTAGGGCGTTGGCTTTAAATACCCTAAACATGCATCAACTTCTTCCGTTGAGCCCATAATCACCGCAACACGTTGATGAATATGCGATGGTATGATTGTTAAGATACGCTCGTGTTCAGTAAAAGCTTTACCCTGAGCATTTTCAACCAGCATGGCTAAGGGATTGGCTTCATACAACAAACGTAATTTAGCCGGTTGCTGAGCATTTTTAGTATCGCTGGGGTAGCAAAAAATACCACCACGAGACAAAACACGATGAACATCACCCACCATTGCGCCATTCCAACGCATGTTATATTTTTTAGCGCGTGGGCCTTCATTGCCTAACAGTAAAGCATTAATGTAATCGGTAAAGCCCGATGACCACTGAGTAAAGTTTGACATATTAACCGCAAACTCTGCTGTCTGTGTCGGTATTTCCAGTTGTGCGGTGGTCAGTAAGTAGCAGCCTTGTGTTCTATCTAAGGTATATAAACGCGACGGACCGCCCGTGGTCAACGCCAGCATGGTCGAGGGACCATATAACACATAGCCCGCACATACTTGCTCGGTTCCTTGTTGAGCAAATTGTAATTCGCTGGTTGCCGGAACGTCGTCTTTGGCGCGATAGATGGTAAATATCGTGCCTATTTGACCATTAATATCAATATTAGAAGAGCCATCAAGTGGGTCAAAGGCGACAATATAAGGGGCACCTTCGGTTGCCGCAACCACCGAGTCTTCCTCTTCAGACGCAATGGTTCTAACGCGACCACTCTCTAACAACATATCTTTAAGTAACTGATTACTGATGATGTCTAATTTTTTTTGCGTTTCACCCTGAATATTCTCATCTAAGGTAGAGCCCAGCACATTTGACAATGCGCCTTGTCCCACTCTAAAAGAAATTTCTTTGCAGGCTGTTAAAATGGTATCAATTAACAGAATAAGTTCAATATCAACCTTATCGTTTTCTAAACAGTGAACTAAGCGTTTCATAAGTCTCCCTTATACCGATTAAGGCAATTAAGTTCTTTAAATGAAAGGATTAAACGCTCAGCCATCGACAGTTCGACTTTACGTAACCAGACACGTGGGTCGTAATATTTTTTGTTAGGACTATCGTCACCCGTAGGGTTACCTATTTGGCTTTGCAGATAAGCTTTATTGTCTTGATAATAGTCAGCAACCCCTTTCCAGCTTGCCCACTGTGTGTCGGTATCTATATTCATTTTGATGACACCATAACCAATAGCTTCAGTGATTTCTGCTGGTGCAGACCCTGATCCACCGTGAAAAACAAAGTTCAGCGCGTTATGTCCCAAACCATATTTTTCGGCGACAAAGGCTTGAGAGTTTTTCAATATCTTAGGCGTTAATTGCACATTACCAGGCTTATAAACGCCATGCACATTACCAAAAGAAGCCGCAATGGTGAATGAATCACTGACACGACTTAAGTGCTCATAAGCATAAGCAACATCTTCGGGTTGGGTATAAAGTAATGAAGCATCAAGGCCAGTATTATCGACACCGTCTTCTTCGCCGCCTGTACAGCCGAGCTCAATTTCTAAGGTCATACCGATTGCTGTCATGCGTTTAAGATAACGAGCACAAACATCAATATTTTCGACTAATGTTTGCTCAGATAAATCAATCATATGCGAGCTAAATAATGGTTCACCCGTTGTTTTAAAATGTGCCTCACTGTGCGCTAATAAGCCATCAATCCAAGATAAGAGCTTTTTAGAAGCATGGTCGGTATTAATGATGACAGGAATATCATAAAACTTAGCCACGGCTTTAATATATTTTGCCGCGATAACACCGCCTTCAATGGCGGCATCCATAGGTGAAAGTTTATGCCCTTTACCAATAAAAAAAGCCGCACCCGAATATGATAATTGAATAATAATAGGTGAGTTTATTTCACTGGCCGCTTCGAGTGCTGCATTAATAGAGTTAGTACCAATGACATTAACCGCAGGGTAAGCAAACTTATTTTTTTTAGCATAATCAAAAAGCACGCTAACATCTTCACCGAAGACAAAACCACTTTTGACTAGATCTGATAAACTCTTCATATTAATTAATTCCTTGGGCAGTTAAACAAGCAGCTGTGATCTTAGACCATTGCCCCGATTCTACCCAGTTAGCATCAGCAATCCAAGTGCCACCGACAGCAAATACATTGGTTAATGCTAAATATTCATCTTGATTACTCTGCTTAATTCCGCCAGTTGGGCAAAAAGATATATCTTTAAAAACTGATCCCATAGTTTTTAAAAACGGAGCACCTCCAGATAATGAAGCAGGAAATAATTTGAGCTCGTTATAGCCAAATTCCTTTGCTAAAAGTATATCTGCCGTATTAGATACTCCAGGAAGTACAGGGACCGTACATTTAGCTAAAACAGTCAGTAATTGACTTGATACTGCTGGCGTAATAATAAAATCACTACCCGCGTCGAGTGCTTGCTTTAAAACATTAGCGTCAAGCACCGTACCAGCACCTACTTTTAATTCGGGTAGTTCTTGCTTAATGGCTTTTATAATATCAAGTGATGCTGGCGTTCTCAGTACCACTTCAACTAAACCGATACCTGCGGCGGCCATAGCTTTAGCAATATTAAGTCCTTGTTCAACATTGTCTGCTTGAATTATAGGTAGCAGAGTCTGCTGACGTGGGTAAATTTATCGATAAACAGGTTCTCCAATTATCAGAGATGAAATTATCGATATTGAGTATGTATAACCCTAAAAATATACTACGGCATTAACACTTTATTTTACAAATTCACTGATTATAAATTTAGTTAAATATCTTGAAAAGTTTTTTTTGTGCGCCAAAGGGAAGTTAGCTATCGACGGTTATTTAGGTCAACTGATAGCCAAAAGCGGTCATTACGTTTTTGTTAATCCTTGATCATATTCAGAGTAAGTTTACCTAAAATTTACTGCTTGTTTGTGGGGCAAGTTTAAGCAATATAGCCAGTCGCATTTCGTTTCTGAACGCTAATTTTATGCACGAAGAGTAAGTGAGTAAAAAATGGACTAGACTAGGTTTATAAAATGAAACTTTACCTATGGTCGAGATTATAACAATTATGATGACTTTTAAATGAAAGCGCACGGAGCAAGGATGTATCAAAACAAGTTACATTATTTAAAAGATAAAATTTTAAAGCTAATAGGTCGCACTGACTCCTCCGCAAAAAAAGAAAGTCTTATCTTAGCTAGAGAACAAGCAGAAGCCGCCAAATTTGCCTTAGAGCAACATTCAGTTGTATCAATAGCAGATATAGACGGTAACATTCTCTATGTGAACGATAAATTTGTAGAAATCAGTGGTTATCAAGAAAGTGAGCTTATTGGTAAAAAGCATAGCATACTTAATTCGAATAACCAGCCTAAAACCTATTGGCTAGATATGCATCAAACAGTATTAGCAGGTAAAGTTTGGCATGATGAAGTACGTAATAGAGCAAAGAACGGCGACTACTATTGGGTGGATACTACGATAGTACCCAACTTCGATAGCAACAAAGAAGTCAAAGGCTTCACCTCAATCCACACAGATATTACTCAACAAAAACAAAATATAGAAAGTCTTGCCATAGCCAAGGAACAAGCTAAATCCGCAACAGAAGCAAAAACACAATTTTTAGCGACTATGAGCCATGAAATTCGGACACCAATGAATGGTGTGATAGGTATGACGAATCTCTTACTTGATACTTCGTTAAATAAAGAACAGTACAATTTTGCCAAAACGGTAAAATATAGTGCCGAATCACTGTTAACTATCATTAATGACATTCTTGATTTTTCTAAAGTTGAAGCTGGTATGTTAGAGCTTGAACCCCTTGAATTTGATTTAGAATTATTGATGCATGATGTTGGCAGCAGTATTGCTTTTCAAGCTCAGAATAAGGATGTAGAACTGATTTGTCCCGCTAATATTATGCCAAGTCAGTCTTTCATTGCTGATCCTGGACGCATCCGACAAATACTCAACAACCTTATTGGTAATGCTATTAAATTTACCGAAGAAGGAGAGGTATCAGTATATTGTAAAGTACAAGAGCAGACTGATCAGCATACAAGAATCCTCTTTGAAATTACGGATACTGGTATTGGTCTTACTGATGAACAACAAAGCAAGCTTTTTGAGCGTTTTAGTCAAGCAGACAGCTCTACTACTCGTAAATACGGAGGCACAGGGCTAGGGCTATCTATAAGCAAGCAGTTAGTCGAAATGATGGACGGTGAGGTAGGTATCAAAAGTGTTGAAGGTAAAGGTTCAACGTTTTGGTTTACACTAAATCTTGCTAATACCAACACTGTGAGGCCAAAGAAAGGTTTTGACAACTTGCGGGAGCAAAAAATACTTATTGTTGATGATAATTTAACAAACAGGGTTTTGTTAGGACAACTGCTGACTAAATGGCAAGTTGAACATACCTTGGTAGATAGCGGTAAGAGAGCGTTAGAAAAATTAACTGAAGAAAGTTCAAAGGGGAAACCTTACCATATCGCTATTCTAGATATGCAAATGCCTCAAATGGATGGTTTGCAGCTCGGTACTAAAATAAAAAATGATAATCACCTTTTTAAAAATACTCGTTTAGTGATGCTAACATCGCAAGGGCAACGAGGAGACGCTCATAAATCAAAGGTCGCTGGCTTTAATGGGTATCTTAATAAACCTATCGACCAAACTATTCTCTACAATACTTTACTTAAAGTAGCAGAATTTAACGTACCAGAACAACCGTTGATCACAGCCTATAGCTCTCGCGAACTTCCTCAGTTTACCGCAAGAGTTCTTGTAGTAGAGGACAATGCGATTAATCAGAAAGTAGCCCAAGGCTTATTGAAAAAATTTGGTGTGCAAGTTGAATTAGCTGCTAATGGAGAAGAAGCGTTAAATTCTTTAGAAAATCTCCCTTTTGATTTGGTATTTATGGATTGTCAAATGCCAGTAATGGATGGTTATGAAGCGACTCAACAAATTCGACATACAGAATCGAAGGTACGTAATCAAGATATACCAATAGTCGCCATGACAGCAAATTCAATGGAAGGCGATCGAGAGAAGTGTCTAGCGGTTGGAATGAATGATTTTATCTCTAAGCCAGTAAACCCTAGTAAGGTGCAAGAAGTATTAAAGCGCTGGCTACCGAAGTAATATTCTAATTCATATTGATTTTTGAAAAGGTGATGACCGCTGTGGTGGATTTGTTGACTATCAAGATGAAGGTAGTTCAACGTCTATGGACACTAAAAGCAGCTCAATAGTCTATTGACGTTAACATCCGCTTTCGTAACTTTGTTAATATTAAGCTATTAATAATTAGGGACTTCTTTAATTAGCCAATTGCGGACATTAAGCCTTTGCAAAATCAGATGATATTCAGCGCACTATTAGCCAGGGCTTTTTTTCTCATTTGTGGGGCTGATTTAAGCTCAAAGCCGACAGTGGAGTTCAAATTCACTCACAACGGATGATATATCAAATCAACTATTACAAGTCAGTTAGTAGGTGGTGAAAAGGTACTGAAAATACTGGTCTATAGCGGTGTTACTGTGTTGAAATACAACAATTAGCACTACTTGCTTTTAATTAATTACACTACTGAAATGGTTGTTTTAGCTAGCTTAAATCTGATTTTTAAAATGTTTATATTTTATTTAGGGTGAAATTCAATCACCTAAAGGTGTTTTTATACTGGAACTAATATTAATTACATTTTGTTAAAATTAGATAATTAATTCAACTGGTTGATGAGGTTTTTTGTGTCAGATTATTTTACAGTGTTATTTGATTTAAAATTATATAAATTATCATTGTATTGAAATTGTTGTATATTTTAAGTTTGGTATGTTTTGTGCATTCTCAGTAGCATATGTGATGACGTTTCACTTATAACTGCTACCCCCTAAAACGGTTACAAAGGAATATCAAATGAAGTTTAAAATATTTAATATAGTGATTGTTGGTTTGTTTTTAGCTACTAGCTCTTTTGTAAATGCGGGAATAATCACCCACGGCTATCTGACCACTGACACCGAGACAAATTATATAACAGACACCAATTCTGGACGAATGTACACACGCCTAGATGCTTTTAACCTTAACATTGCAGATACTCATATGTTGATGACAAGTGGTGCTGCTTTTGATGGTTGGTCCATAGTCACTGCGGATGTAATTGACGAGTTTTACAATGCGGTGCTTGGGGTTGCAAGTTCTCCGTGTGATGGTAATCTATTGTACGGAACAGTGTGCGGTACAATTACCGGGTGGAATAGTCTGGATTTCGGATTTGGTTACAGTTCTGGTTACACGCATTTTACTTACGACAACGGTATAATAGGTCGAGTCGGATTGGTAGGTATAGGTTCTAACGGTGTGATCCATGATTACTACAATTGGACAAGCCAGGCAGTGTGGCAAAATAATTGGGGACCAAACACTTCGAACCCTATCAATTATATGTTATATAAAGATGGTACTGTAGTACCAGAACCATCTACACTTGCTATTTTTGCATTAGGAATGATTGGTTTAGCATCACGTCGATTTAAGAAACAATCTTAATAATTTAATATTGTTTGATTCTAGAAAACACTGGTCGTTATGGACAGTGTTTTTTTGTATCTGGTGATTGGTAAGTTAGGTTGTTTCATCACCAAACTATCACCATAGGATTAAGTATCCTTTGCTAATCATGATAAATAAAGGCTTCTGGCTTATATCAGTAAACAATTAGCACTACTTGAGCACAATTATTCGTTTCAACCCCAAAATTATTCCTACCGAATGTCGGCAATGGTGGCTCAGGAGTCAGTCATGGTGATGTTCAATCGAGTTGGATGATGCTATGACAGCTATGACTCCTGCAAGCTCAAAGCGGTCATAGCGCTATCTTTAAAACTATCAATAAAACTTACTTCATAGTCATAGTTTCCGAACAATCGAGTAATCCTCGGTTGTTGCACAAGATGCTAAAACGTTGAGACACCCAATTTTGCAACAAGCTGTTGCGAAATTGAATAAAGGGTAAGTTTGAGCGGGAAGCGGATCTTTGATTGGATAGCTGTACAGGTCATAACAAACCATAGATAGACAAATCAATTCATCGTGTAATCGACCTAAAGACACAATCGATTGAGATATGTGTTAGCGTTAAACGGTTGGACTCTTCGTTTAGCAAATGCTTTAAGTCATTTATGAAAGTAATCGGCTTTAGCCTAATTAAATCAACGTCATTTTTTCAACAGTGAAGCAATGAATAATACTTATTGCTTCACTGTTGTTTGTAGATGGACTGAGGAAATCAAAAAATGTCTGAGTATGCTGATATAATCATCAATGCGACGCCCCCCCCCTTAATTACACTAGATAAAAATTTAAGGATAGTCACTGCAAACGATTCTTTTTATACGTTTTTTAAAGTCAAGTCTGAAAATGCCATCGGATACCTCATATACGAGTTAGACAATAAACAATGGGATATTCCTGCACTGCGAGAACTATTAGAAACAATTTTACCCCAGAAAACCAGTTTTAATAGCTACCTAGTTGAGCACAATTTTGCCAATATAGGTCGGCGAATCATGCTGATAAATGCCCAACAGATTGAAGAAGATGAAGATAGAGAACTGATTATTTTATTGTCCATGGAGGACGTCACCGAGCGAGTAGATGAATTAGTCACCGCCAACGAAGAGAAAGACAAGCTAGAAGATGATTTAGTCATCGCCAACGAAGAGAAAGACAATCTAGAAGATGATTTAGTCATCGCCAACAAAGAGAAAAACAAGCTAGAAGATGATTTAGTCTTCGCCAACAAAGAAAAAGAGAGGCGAGCAGATGAATTAGTCATTGCTAACGAAGAGAAAGAGCATCTACTACAAAAGATAAGACGTGCAGCCAGTGTTTTTACCCAGACTCAAGAGAGCATCATGATAACCGATGCAACTGCGACTATTACTGAAGTCAACGATACATTCAGCCGCATCACTGGTTACGATCCTAAAGATGTACTGGGAGAAAATTCAAGCATCCTCCAATCTGGATGCGAATCGCCGGAGTTTTTTATCGAAATGTGGGATACGCTGCAAACACAGGGGCATTGGCGTGGCGAGATATGGAACCGTCGTAAAAATGGTCAAATATTTCCCGCAATGCTATCCATTAGTGCTATAAAAAATGCTGATGGCCTTACGCAACACTACGTTTCATTATCCACTGACATTTCATCCATAAAGGCGTACCAAAGGCAATTGGAACGAAGTACTCATTACGATTTACTAACCAATCTGCCTAACCGCGTATTAGTGACAGACCGCATTACACAAGCTATGGTGCAATGCCAACGTGGTAGTAGGTCATTAGCCGTTGCGTTTATGGACTTAGATGGCTTTAAAGATGTCAATGACAAGTATGGACATAATATGGGGGACGGGTTGCTCATTGCAGTGTCACAAAAGATGCAAGCGGCTTTACGTGAAGATGACACGCTCGCACGTATTGGCGGTGATGAATTTATCGCAGTAATGATTGATTTAGAAAAGCCTGAAGATAGTGTGCCAGTATTAGAATGTCTACTAAAGGCCGCTGCTAATCCTGTTACCGTGGGCGATGTCGTCATGCAAGTTTCAGTAAGTATTGGTGTCGCCTTTTATCCGCAAGACGGTGTGGAAGCAGACTCACTCATACGTCGCGCCGACCAAGCCATGTATGTTGCCAAGCAAGTAGGTAAAAACCGTTATCACCTGTTTGATACTGCAAAAGATAATTTAATTAATACGCAACGAAAAAGTATCGACGATGTTCGTACAGCTATGGCAAGTAACGAGTTTGTGCTGCACTATCAACCCAAGGTGAATATGCAGACTGGGGAAGTAATAGGAGTAGAAGCGTTAATCCGCTGGCAGCATTTAGTACGTGGTTTAGTCCCACCTTTAGACTTTTTACCTATAATAGAAGGTCATGCCATAAGTCTAGAGCTGGGTGAATGGGTCATAGACACTGCATTGAGCCAAATAATCCAATGGCGAAGCATGGGAATAAATCTACCAATCAGTGTCAACATTAGTGCCTATCAATTACAACAAAGTAACTTCACAACTCGCTTAGCTGCATTGCTAGCGCTCCATCCTGAAGTAGCCCCCAACTATTTAGAATTAGAAATACTCGAAACTAGTGCCTTAAATGATATCAGTCAAGTGTCTGCGACAATGAATGCATGCAATGAGCTTGGCGTACACTTTGCTTTAGATGACTTCGGCACGGGCTATTCGTCACTTACCTATCTCAGACACCTGCCAGCGCACTTAATTAAAATAGACCAAACCTTTGTACGGGAGATGTTAGAAAATGCTGATGATTCCACGATTGTTGAAGCCGTAATAGGATTAGCTAATGCATTCCGGCGTGACGTGATTGCTGAGGGCGTAGAAACTATTCCTCATGGATTAGCATTATTAAAACTTGGTTGTCAGTTGGCGCAGGGTTATGGCATTGCTCGACCCATGCCTGCCGTTGATATTCCCAAATGGGTATCTAACTGGAAAGCGGATGATTCTTGGCAGATATGATGTATTAAGACTGATATTTGACTTAATTTCATGCTAACGGGGTGTTTAAAACTTAGTTGCTATTTAAAATATAAAATTTCGTTTCACATCAAGAGTGAAGTTGCTCTTGAAGACAACACATTGTTCGAACACGGCAGAATAAAAATCATAGACTTCTCATTCACTCACTAAAAGGCGCTTAATGTCGGATAACACTAAAGTTGAAAACTTTCTATAACTGAAATAACCGACTCGTTGGCAATCGAAAGCTATTTACCTGCGGGGTCGATGGAGTTTCATTTTTGGATCTGAAACAGTCAATTACACTAGGACCAGCGAACGGCGGCAATGGTGGCATTGTTGACTGTCAAGATGAAGGTAGCTCAACGTTTAATTAACACTAAGAATAGCTCAGAAAACTATTGATATTAACGTCTGCTAACGTATCTTTGCTGACTGTTTTAAGGTCGATCCTTCATTCATAAAAACGTCCGCAATGTGGCATTAGTGATCATATAGAATGTTAATATCACTTGATGATTGGCAATCTCAAACATTGTGCGCAGTCACATATTCTCATTCTCGGTCAGATTAACCAATAGATTCACCACGACTATTCAATGAGGGCTAAAGTATTTCATTTGAAGTAATTACTTTACTAAATTAGATAAAATACTCTATAGATGAACCTACAACTAATAAAAAAGCGACTACTCATAAGAATAACCGCTTCCAGTTTCGTTATTTATTTTTAGTTTCGATCTTAAAATAGTTTCATACTTTATTTCGAATTTCGTACTTTATTTTTTGTTTCGTACTCTATTTAACTCGTACACTTTCATTTAAGACTTATTATTCTACTCAACGGTAACTGATTTTGCTAAGTTACGAGGTTGATCAACATCTGTGCCTTTAATTATTGCGACATAATATGAAAGCAATTGCAGTGGTAACGTATAAACAATGGGTGCGATTAAATCGTCACATACCGGCACATTAATAACTTTCATCGTATCATCACTGGCAAAATTTGCTTCACTGTCAGCGAACACATACATTAAGCCACCGCGCGCGCGGACTTCTTCAACATTTGATTTAAGCTTTTCAATTAAATCATTTTTAGGCGCAACAACTATTACAGGCATATCAGCATCGATTAACGCTAATGGTCCATGTTTTAATTCACCAGCGGCGTATGCTTCAGCGTGGATATAAGAGATTTCTTTTAACTTTAAAGCCCCTTCCATAGCGATAGGATATTGGTCGCCACGACCTAAAAACAAAGCGTTGTGTTTGTCAGCAAAGTCTTCCGCTAAATCTTCGATAGAACTTGCTAATGCTAAGACTTCTTCTAGTTTACTGGGTAAAGCCATTAATGAACTGGCGATTTCATTTTGAACCGCTTCACTCATACCGTGATGTTTACCTATAGCCCAAGTCATCATTAACAAGCCGACTAACTGTGTGGTAAATGCTTTGGTAGAAGCAACGCCAATTTCTGCACCGGCTTTGGTCATGAAAGCGAGATCAGATTCACGCACTAAAGATGAACCAGCTACGTTACAAATAACTAAGCTAGCTTTATAGCCAAGCTCTTTTGCTAAGCGAAGTGCCGCTAAAGTATCTGCTGTTTCACCCGACTGAGAGATAGTTACAATTAAGGCATTTTTAGGAACATGAGACTTTCGGTATCTAAACTCACTGGCAATCTCTATATTACAAGAAACACCTGCTAGCGACTCTAACCAATACCGTGCCACCATACCTGAATGGTAGCTAGTACCACAGGCAATAATCTGTACGTGTTCGATACCCTTAAATATTTCATCAGCGCCTTCACCAAAAGTATTCATATCGAGCACATTACCAGACAAGCGCCCCTCTAAAGTATTGCGGATAGCCGTAGGTTGTTCGTAAGTTTCTTTTAGCATGTAGTGACGGTATTCACCTTTATCACCACTGTCTTGACTGATATCTTGTTCTTTTGCTTCACGCTTTACGGGTACGCCGTTAGTATCAAATACGTTAACTTCAAAACGAGTAACTTCAGCAACATCACCTTCTTCAAGAAAAGCAAACTTTCGGGTGACCGGTAATAGCGCCATCATATCAGAGGCTATAAAGTTTTCACCTACGCCATAACCTATCACTAAAGGGCTGCCAGAGCGTGCAACAACTACACGACTCTTATCGGTAGTATCAAGTACAACGGTGCCATAGGCGCCATCAAGCTGCTTAACTGTTTTTTGTACCGCTTCAAGTAAGGTCGCGGATGTTTTTAATTCAAGATGAACTAAATGAGCAATAACTTCAGTATCTGTTTCTGAAACAAATTCGTAGCCCATGCCCTGCAAACGTATTCTTAAACTTTGATGATTTTCGATGATACCATTATGAACAACAGCGATATTTTCACTAGATACATGTGGGTGAGCATTCACTTCACTTGGCGCACCATGAGTAGCCCAGCGCGTATGAGCAATACCTGTTCCACCTGATAAAGGGGTTGTTATTAAAGCGTCTGCTAACTCTTGTACTTTGCCTAAGCGTCGTACTCTGTTTAATTGGTTGTTATTATCGATAATAGCAACACCGGCTGAGTCATATCCACGGTATTCTAGGCGTTTTAACCCTTCAACTAATATATCTGCTACATCACGTTGTGCTACAGCACCTACGATCCCACACATAGTTTTTTCCTTTTATTTTGCAATGAGTAATTTAACGTCTTGTTCTAAGAGTTTGGCTTTGAGTTCATCAGACAGATCTGCATCAGTGATCAGTATGTCTATATTTTGCCAAGGAATTTCAACGTTAGGTATTTTACGATTAATTTTTTCAGATTCAACAAGTACAATAACTTCTCGAGAGACGTCGGCCATCACTCGGCTAAGCCCTAAAAGCTCATTAAAAGTAGTCGTGCCACGCTCTATATCGATACCATCGGCACCAATAAAAAGTTGGTCAAAATCATAAGATCTCAAGACACTTTCCGCTACTTGACCTTGAAAAGACTCAGAATGTGTATCCCAAGTGCCTCCGGTCATCAATAATGTCGGTTCATTTTCAAGCGCATGCAAATCAGAAGCTATAGCTAAAGAGTTGGTCATTACGATTAAACCTTGTTTGCTATTAAGCTCTTTCACTAAGGCCGAAGTCGTACTACCGCTGTCGATAATGATGCGGTTATGATCACGAATAAGTGTCGCCGCTTTACTGGCTATTGAAACCTTTCGTTTCGAAACTTTATCAGACTTATGCTCAATAATATCTCTAGGCAAAGGCACAGCTCCACCGTAGCGTCTGAGCAATAATCCGCTATTTTCTAGCGCAGCTAAATCTTTTCTGATGGTTACTTCTGAAGTAACGAATTTTTTTGCAAGACTATCGACACTTACTTCTCCGTGCTCATTAAGCTCAGAGATAATACTGTGGCGACGCTGCTGGGTGTTTCTTTTTGACATGCGATTAAGTTTATCTTTTGTTTCGTCACTTATCTTACATAATAAGTTTCGTTTAGTAACTTAAGCTATTAGAACAAAAGTATGCTTTTATGGCAATAAATATTTATTTGACTGATATTAATCCTAATTTATATCAGTGAACATAAAAAAGAGGCGCATATTGCGCCTCTTTCATTTTAAATATCAATTAACCTAGCTTTTTTTGGTCGGTCTTTGCCAGCCGGCTATATTTCTTTGTTTACCTCTAGCAACAGCTAGTTCATTGGCTGGTACATCTTTAGCAATAACAGAGCCCGCACCTATGGTAGCATTAGCACCAATAGTAACCGGGGCTACTAACGAACTATTTGAACCGACGAAAGCACCGTCGTCTATAATGGTTTTAAACTTATTAACGCCATCATAGTTACAAGTGATGGTTCCAGCACCAATATTAACATTTTGACCAATAATCGTATCGCCCAAATAAGTTAAGTGTCCCACTTTACTCCCAGCTCCTAAGGTTGTTTTTTTCATTTCAACAAAATTACCAACATGAGAATCTTTATTCATTACAGAGCCGGGGCGCAGTCGAGCAAATGGTCCGACAGAACAGTCTTTACCAACAACGGCGTCTTCGATAATACTATTTGCTTTAACTATGCTATTTTCGCCGATTGTACAATTTTTTAAAATACAATTGGCACCGATTTGCACACCATTCGCTAAAGAAACATCACCTTCAAAAATACAGTTAATGTCGATATGCACTTCTTCTCCAATGACTACGTTTCCACGAATATCGATGCGATTAGGATCACGTAGGCTTGCCCCCGCTATCATTAACGCTTCGGCTTCACGTAGTTGGAAAGCTCGTTCTAATGAAGCAAGTTGCACTCGATTATTGGCACCTTCAACTTCAATCTCGGTATCGGGATGAGCAGTAGCAATAGTTTTACCTTCATGATGACATGCGGCAATAATATCAGTTAAGTAATATTCACCTTGGGCATTGTCACTTGACAAATTTGCTAACCAACGTTTTAAATCTCCACCATTTGCTAATAAAATGCCGGTATTAGCTTCGGTAATTAATAACTGTTCGGCCGAAGCATCTTTTTGCTCTATGATGCCAACCACTGCATTATCTTTACGCATAATACGACCGTAGCCAGTAGGATCAGCTAAATTTACCGTTAGTAATCCCATACCATGGTCTGGTTTAACCGCTAATAATTTTTCTAATGTACTAACTTTGGTCAGTGGTACATCACCATAAAGCACTAAAACATTTTCATTATCTTTAATGAAAGGTGATGCCATATCTACGGCATGTCCGGTACCTAGTTGTTCTTTTTGTTCAATAAAGGTTAAATCATCATTTGCACTACTATTCGCTATTGTCGCTTTTAATACTTCACCACCAAAGCCATAGACAATATAGATATTATCGGCGTTTAATTGGCGGGCAGCATTAATGACATGGCTAACCATAGGTTTGTCAGCAATTGCGTGAAGTACTTTAGGGAGTGATGAACGCATGCGAGTACCTTTACCCGCGGCAAGAATGACAACTGAAAGAGACATAGTATATCCGTTATTTATGTTTTTGATGGTAATAACAAATATTGTAACCTTGTTTTAACAGATAAACTATAGCCATGTCGCGCTATAAGTGTCTGATATATTTTTACATCACCAAGATTAATTGTTTAACAAGGTTCAGTAAATTTAACCGAGTGACTTTGTGGTAAGACTTAATTAGCCACTATATTAAAGACAAAAAAAAGCGATATATACCTTAAGTAAATATCGCTTTTCTGTCACTAAAACTTAGTGCTTTGTCTGTAAAGTTAGACTTTTTTATTAGACGCTTGTATTACACGTAATTGCGCAGTTACTCGCGCTAATTCAGCCGCAACTTCAGCAAAACCAACATCTCCGCCATGGGCGTTCATGTGTTTTTCTGCACGTTGCTTAGCTTCTAATACTTCTTTTTCATCCAAATCGTCTGCACGTATCGCTATATCAGCTAACACGGTTACGTTATTTGGTTGAACTTCTAACATGCCGCCAGAAAGATATATAACATCTACTGAGCCACCATATTTAACAATACGAGCCATACCAGGTTTTAGCGAGGTCAATAAAGGTGCGTGACCAGGCATAATACCTAGTTCACCTTCTGAACCTGTGATCTGTAATGATTCAATACGTCCAGAGAATAGATTCTCTTCTGCACTTACTACATTTAGATTTACCGTCATTGCTGACATTTTGACCTCCTAAAGTAGGCGGTTAGATAGTCAATAAGTCGATGACTTACGTTAACCTAACACGCCCAAGCAAATTACATGTTTTTAGCTTTTTCAACTGCTTCTTCGATAGAACCAACCATATAAAAAGCTTGCTCAGGTAAATCATCGTATTCACCTGCAAGTAAGCCTTTAAAACCACTGATAGTGTTTTTAAGTGACACATACTTACCAGGAGAACCGGTGAATACTTCAGCAACAAAGAACGGTTGAGATAAAAAGCGTTGAATCTTACGTGCACGATTCACAGCTAATTTGTCTTCTTCAGATAATTCATCCATACCTAAGATGGCGATAATATCTTTAAGTTCTTTGTAACGTTGTAATGTTGATTGAACACCACGGGCAGTTTCATAATGCTCAGCGCCAACAACTAATGGATCAAGTTGACGAGAAGTAGAATCTAGTGGGTCAATTGCAGGGTAAATACCTTGCGAAGCGATATCACGACTCAATACAACCGTTGCATCTAAGTGAGCAAAAGTAGTAGCTGGAGAGGGATCAGTCAAATCATCTGCTGGTACGTATACCGCTTGGATTGAAGTGATTGAACCTTTCTTAGTTGATGTAATACGCTCTTGAAGTACACCCATTTCTTCAGCAAGTGTTGGTTGATAACCAACCGCTGATGGCATACGACCAAGAAGTGCAGATACTTCAGTACCGGCTAATGTATAACGGTAAATGTTATCAACAAAGAATAATACGTCACGACCTTCGTCACGGAATTTCTCTGCCATTGTTAAACCTGTAAAGGCAACACGTAAACGGTTTCCTGGAGGCTCGTTCATTTGACCGTAAACAAGTGATACTTTATCAAGTACATTTGAATCGTTCATTTCATGATAGAAATCGTTACCTTCACGAGTACGCTCACCTACACCAGCAAATACTGAGTAGCCGCTATGCTCAATCGCGATGTTACGAATAAGTTCCATCATGTTAACGGTTTTACCAACACCAGCACCACCGAACAAACCAACTTTACCACCCTTAGCGAATGGACAAACTAAATCGATTACTTTGATACCAGTTTCAAGTAGCTCATTTGACATCGCTTGGTCAGCATATGCTGGCGCTTGGCGGTGAATTGACCACTTTTCTTCTTCGCCGATTGGGCCAGCTTCATCGATAGGCTCACCCAATACGTTCATGATGCGACCCAAAGTTGCAGTACCTACTGGAACTTGGATGTTATCACCTGTGTTTTCTACATTCAGACCACGACGTAAACCGTCAGATGAACCCATGGCGATAGTACGAACTACGCCACCACCAAGTTGCTGTTGTACTTCAAGTACTAAGCCACTAAGGTTACCTTCAGTTATTTTTAACGCGTCATATACCTGAGGTACAGCATTTTGTGGAAATTCTACATCCACAACTGCGCCAATGATTTGGACGACTTTACCTGTACTCATGTTTAATCCTCTAATCTTGTGCTCTTATTTACTAATAAAATAAACAAAGAACTTTTGTTTATACCGCTGCTGCACCAGCACAGATTTCACCCAATTCTTGAGTAATACTTGCTTGACGCGCTTTGTTATATACCAATTGTAAATCATCAATTAAGTCACCCGCATTATCTGTTGCAGCTTTCATTGCAACCATACGAGCAGCTTGTTCACAGGCGAGATTTTCAACCACACCTTGATATACTTGCGATTCCGTATAACGAACGAGCAGTTTTTCAAGTAAAACTTGAGCATCAGGTTCGTATAAATAATCCCAGCTGTGCTTAAATGCGTCATCATCTGACTTAGGCAAAGGTAAAAGTTGATCGATTGTTGGTTTTTGCGTCATGGTATTAACAAATTTGTTATATACAATGAACAATCTATCTATTTCACCACTATCATAGGCATTCAACATCACCTTAACACTACCAATTAAATCAGTTAGTGAAGGATTGTCACCTAATCCAGACTTCTGCGACACTATTTTAGCACCGATATTGTTAAAAAATGACGTAGCTTTAGAACCCACTATGGCAAATTCAACATCGGCGCCCGCTGTTTGGTGTGTACCCGCATCAACAAGTACCTTTTTAAATAAATTAATATTTAAACCACCACACAAACCACGGTCTGTTGAGACAACGATATAACCTACACGCTTGACTTCACGTTCAACCATATATGGATGACGAAATTCTAAATTACCAAGTGCGACGCGACCGATCACATCTCGCATATTCTCAGCGTATGGACGAGATGCAGCCATGTTATCTTGCGCTTTGCGCATTTTACTAGCTGCAACCATTTCCATTGCGCTGGTGATCTTCTGTGTATTTTTTACACTTCCAATCTTTGATTTAATCTCTTTACCACCAGCCATGACTATTCTCCAAAAAGGTGAACTAAATTACCAAGTTTGAGTAGCTTTAAAAGCTTCAATTGCTTTCGCTAAACCAGACTCGATATCTTTGTTATAGTCGCCTTTTTCATTGATAGTAGCCATCAACTCAGCGTGATCATTGTTTACGTAAGTGCGTAATGCATCTTCAAAATCAACCACTTTAGCGATTTCAACATCGTTTAAGTAACCTTTTTCTGCAGCAAATAACGATACAGCTGTTTCAGCAATTGACAATGGACTGTATTGCTTTTGCTTCATCAGTTCAGTAACACGTTGTCCATGCTCTAATTGAGCACGAGTCGCGTCATCTAAATCTGAAGCAAATTGAGCAAATGCAGCTAATTCAGCATATTGTGCTAAGGCTAAACGTATACCACCACCTAACTTCTTGATGATTTTAGTTTGCGCAGCACCACCAACACGAGAAACAGAAATACCAGCGTTAACAGCAGGACGAATACCTGAGTTAAATAGGTTAGACTCTAAGAAAATCTGACCATCAGTAATTGATATTACGTTAGTTGGTACGAAAGCAGATACATCACCCGCTTGCGTTTCAATGATAGGTAAAGCTGTTAATGAACCCGTTTTACCTTTAACTGCACCGTTGGTAAACTTTTCTACGTATGCTTCGTTTACACGAGCAGCACGTTCAAGTAAACGACTATGAAGATAGAAAACGTCACCTGGGTAAGCTTCACGACCTGGTGGACGACGTAAAAGTAATGAAATTTGACGGTAAGCAACTGCTTGCTTAGACAAATCATCATATACGATTAATGCATCTTCACCACGATCTCGGAAGTATTCACCCATAGTACAGCCAGAATATGCTGACAAGTACTGTAGTGCGGCAGCTTCAGAAGCACCAGCAACAACAACGATAGTATTGTCTAACGCGCCGTGTTCTTCTAAAGAACGTACTAAGTTAGCAACTGTAGAAGCCTTTTGGCCTATTGCTACATATACACACTTAATACCAGTATCTTTTTGGTTAATAATGGCATCTAAAGCGATGGCAGACTTACCAATTTGACGGTCACCAATGATAAGTTCACGTTGGCCACGGCCAATTGGAATCATTGAATCAATTGATTTAATACCTGTTTGTACAGGTTGATCAACAGATTTACGTTCGATAACACCTGGTGCTAAAACTTCAACAGGAGAAAAACCATCATTTTCAATAGGTCCTTTACCGTCAATAGGCTCACCCAAAGTGTTAACCACTCGACCTAATAAACCACGACCTACTGGTACTTCTAAAATACGACCAGTACTTTTAACTTTTACGCCTTCAGCTAAGTCAGCGTATGGACCCATAACTACCGCACCGACCGAATCACGGTCAAGGTTTAACGCGATAGCAAAACGGCTACCAGGAAGTTCGATCATTTCACCTTGCATTACATCAGCAAGGCCATGTATACGAATAATACCATCAGTTACAGAAACGATAGTACCTTCGTTGCGAGCTTCGCTGACAACGTCAAACTGTTCAATACGATTTTTGATCAGTTCGGCGATTTCAGTGGAATTCAGTTGCATGCTCTTTTCCCTTATTCTAGGATTGTAAAATTGTTGCTAAACGGCTCAATTTACCTTGTATAGAGCCATCAATTACCATGTCATCAGCTTTAATAATTAAACCTGAAATAATAGTCGCATCGACAATACAATTAAGCTTTACTTTTCGAGCCAAACGCTTTACAAGCGCGGCGCTAAGTGTTGTTTTTTGCTCTGCTGTAATTTCTACAGCTGAGGTTACATCCACAGTAACTTCTTGCTCAAATTCAGCTTTAAGTGCTAAAAATTGCGTCAAAACATGTGGTAGCACCAACAAGCGTTCGTTTTCTGCCATTATTTTCAAGAAATTTTGGCCTTGACTGTCTATTTGCTCGCCACAAACACTTAAAAAAAGTGCTTGTGCCTGCTCGACTGAAGCACCACCAGAAAGAACCCCTTTAATGGTTTCATCTTTGGCAACTTCAGCAGCAAAGGTCAGCTGTGATAACCAGCTATCAATAGCCTTTGCTTCAACAGCAAAATCGAACGCTGCTTTAGCGTAAGGACGAGCGACAGTTGTCAATTCAGACATAGCTCTATTCCCTCTTAAAGTTCAGCGACGAATTTATCTAAGATGTCACTATGTGTGGCGGCATCAATAGAACGTTCAAGAATCTTCTCGGCACCGGCGACAGCAAGAATAGCAAATTGTTTGCGCAATTCTTCTTTAACACGGTTACGTTCAGTTTCGATTTCTGTGTGACCTGTAGCTAAGATTTTTTCTTTCTCAGCTTGAGCTTTTACTGCAGCTTCTTCAACTATTTGCGTTTCACGTTTTTTCGCTGCTTCGATAATTTCGGCAGCTTGTGACTTAGCTTCTCTAAGTTGAGCAGTAGCTTTTTCTTGAGCAAGCTCAAGATCATTTGCAGCACGGTCTGAAGCAGCAAGTCCATCAGCGATCTTTTTCTGGCGAGCTTCAATAGCATCGTTCAATGGTGGCCATACATATTTCATGCAGAACCAAACAAAAACAACGAATGCTATTAATTCACCAATTAGAGTGGCGTTTAAATTCACAACCGCTCCTCCTTAATAGTAAGCTGTTCAAATAATGAAATTAAAGTACAAACAATAATACCATCGCGATACCAACACCGATCATAGCAACGGCATCGATTAAACCAGCTAAAATAAACATTTTCACTTGTAGTGAAGGAGCTAGTTCTGGTTGACGTGCACACGCTTCCAAGAATTTACCACCCATGTTACCAAAGCCAATTGCAGTACCAATAGCACCAAAACCGATTAGTAAAGCAACTGCGATAAACTTAATCGCTTCAGGCATTGTTAATATTTGTTCCATTTTTTTCTCCAAAGTTTTAATTGTAAAGTTAAAGTTAAAGTTAAAGTTAAGGTTAAAGGTTAAAAATTAATGATTATCAGAACTCGCCATACTTAAGTAAACGATTGTTAGCATCATAAAGACGAATGCTTGCAATACGATAACTAATATATGGAATACAGCCCAGACAAAGTGCAATGGAAGCTGCATCAAACCAACAGCGCCAATTAAGATGAATATTAATTCACCTGCATATAAGTTACCAAACAAACGTAGTGCTAACGAAAATGGCTTAGCAACAAGAGCAATGGTTTCAAGTAATAAATTACAAGGGATCAAAAATACCATCGCTAACTTGTTTTTGGTGTTGAACGGGTGCAAGGTTAATTCTTTAACAAAGCCGCCAAGACCTTTTATTTTTATTGAATAAAAAATCATCAATAAAAACACACCAAGTGCTAGTGCAGCTGTTAAATTAATATCTGTTGTTGGTACAACTTTCATGTAGACATCGTGACTGTCCATGCCGAAAGCAGTTTCACCGACAAAACCAGCAAATGCAGGTAAGAAATCAACTGGAATTAAGTCCATTAAGTTCATTAAAAAGACCCAAACAAATATCGTTAAGGCTAATGGTGCAATTAATGTACTTTTTCCTTGGAACGTTTTATTAACGTTGTCACCGACAAACTCGACAACCATTTCAATAAAACATTGAAATTTATCAGGAACACCTACAGTAGCTCCTTTAGCAGCTTTGCGAAAAGTCCACAAAAACAGCATACCTAGGCCAATTGACCATGCTAGTGTATCTATATGCCATGTCCAAAACCCACTGTCACTACATGCTTTATTAAATGCTAAACCAGTATCGGTTGTACACATTTTTGCATTAGTTAAATGGTGTTGGATATGGCTTGATAAGGTGACTTCTTCTGCCATTTTATTATCCCAAAAGTTAAAGTTTATAAATCTTTATCGCCAGTGAATTAACGTTCAGTTAAAAAAACTGGCAGTAGTAATGTTAAAAACACCACCACACAATATGTGCTTAAAAATATTAAGGGTGAAATCACTAAAAATTTAAATACTAGCGCGAATAATAACGCTGTATATAGCATTTTTAATTTTACGCCGGTATAAAAAGATTCCATAACCTTTCTTGAGGCATTTGCACCTGCATACTTAAATGCTTTATAAGCGAAAATAATATTAGGAACTATCACCACTACTCCACCTACAAGTAAAGAGTAAGCGTATAAGAGTCCCCAATTGAAATATGTTATTACCGCGCATATAACGACCAACATTGTCATTATACCGATTTGTCTCGACGCTAATTTTCGACCAGGCGTAGTTAATAAATTTTGATAACCTTTCGCCACTGCGGTCTCCAACGTAATGCTTCGTAGTCATAGTATTTTTTAAAGTTAATACTTTAACTTTAAAAAAGTCGTCGCAAGTATACTTAATTACAGCACTAATGCAACAAAATAGGGCGCTGATTGCCCCAATATGTACAAAATTTAACACTAAATTTAGAAAGCTTTAATCGAAAATGAAAACGTTACCTTTGAATGACATAACTAAAGATAAAATAGTTAAATAAAACTTATTTTTTATCATGGTTAATGGGTAATAAACAATATTTTTTATTATTACCCGTTAACTACCTTAAATATAATATGCGCGTAATCTAATAAGAGTTGAAGCGAGAAATAATACTATCAAGCTCAGATAGGTCGCTGTAAGAGATAACCAATTTTCCTTTACCTTTTTTGTTATGAGCAATTGTCACCTGTGAACCAAATCTTTCTGATAAATTTTGCTCTAAACTTTTAGTATCTGGGTCTTTTTCTTTTTCTTCAATCACCTTCTCTGGTGCTTGTATCTTTTTAATTAACGCTTCTGTTTCACGAACGGTTAAATCTTTAGCAACAACAGTTCTAGCCGCATTACTTTGTATGTCTTTTTCTAATGCTAGTAACGCACGTGCATGTCCCATTTCTATATCACCGTGTTCTAGCAATGTCTTAACGTCTTCGTTGAGATTATTTAAACGCAGTAGATTAGAAACAGTCGTTCTAGATTTACCCACCGCATTGGCTACTTCTTGGTGCGTTAACTCAAATTCTGTTAATAAACGCTCTAATGCAATAGCTTCTTCCATGGCATTAAGATCTTCACGCTGAATGTTTTCAATTAAGGCAATAGCGATTGCAGCTTCATCGGGTACATTTTTAATTAAACAAGGAACCTTGTCCATTTTAGCTAATTGCGCGGCTCGCCATCGACGCTCACCAGCAATTATTTCATAATTGTTTTCACTAATATTTCGAACAACAATTGGCTGTATAATTCCTTGAGAAAGAATAGAATTTGATAAATCTTCTAAAGCCTCAGCCGACATATCTTTTCGGGGTTGGTATTTACCCTGTTGTAATTGCTCTATGGGTAAATATTGTAATTCACTGTCTTGATTAGAAGATAAATTACGTTGAGTCGCATCATCAGTTTCTTTATTTGATGTTAATAATGCATCAAGGCCACGACCTAGGCCTCTACGTTTTGCTGGACTCATAATTTTCCTTCGGGTTTATCTAAATAGTTAATCAATTGTTTTTTTCAGGTTTTTGTTTTTTTGTTCTGCTTTACGTAATATTTCACCGGCAAGTGCTAAATACGCTTTTGCACCAGTTGATGACTTATCGTAATACATTACTGGTGAGCCAAAACTGGGTGCTTCAGCTAAACGGACATTACGTGGAATTACGGTTCGGTAAACTTTATCACCAAAATGACGTTTCAATTGTTCTGAGACATCATTAGCTAATCGGTTACGGGGGTCGTACATCGTTCGCAAAATGCCTTCTATGTGTAAGTCAGCATTCACTACAGATGTTAACTGCGAAACTGTGTCCATAAGTGCTGTTAAGCCTTCTAATGCATAGTATTCACATTGCATGGGCACCAACACCGAATCAGCAGCAGTCATGGCGTTCACTGTCAACATATTCAATGAAGGAGGGCAGTCAATTATAATATAATCATATTGATCGCGAATAGGGGCTAAGGCATTTTTTAGACGATGTTCTCGAGAATACACTTGCATTAATTTGATTTCAGCAGCAGTAACATCAGTGTTGGCGGCAATTAAATCATATAAACCTGACGTTTCTCGACATACCACTTCTTCGAAAGACTTTTGTTCAACAAGTAATTCATAGCATGTTGCGTGTACTTCATACTTATCGATTCCACTGCCCATAGTGGCATTGCCTTGAGGGTCTAAATCAATTAATAATATTTTTCGTTTGGTTGCTGCTAGTGAGGCAGCTAAATTAACAGATGTTGTTGTTTTACCAACCCCACCTTTTTGGTTAGCAACCGCAATGATTTTTCCCACAATGACCTCGAAAGTATTTTATTATATTATTATTTTTTTTAGTTTAATAACATGGCGTTCGCCTTGTAAATTAGGCACGATTATTTCGCTACTGTCTACAAACTTTATATGTTCTGGTAATTGTTCTATTTCTTCGCGGGGAAATTGACCTTTTAGTGCATAAAATCGCCCCGTTTCATCCGCAATCAGATGTTGACACCAATTGACCATATCTTCAAGTGATGCAAATGCTCGACTTAACACTCCATCAAAGAGTTCATCAGGTTGATATTTTTCAACCCTGGATAACACTGGTGTGACATTCTTGAGCTTTAGTTGAAAAACCACTTGTCGTAAGAAAGTGATTCTTTTACCTAAACTGTCCAATAAAACAAAATTTCTTTCAGGGTATAAAATAGCTAACGGAATACCTGGTAAACCTGGTCCTGTTCCTACATCAATAAATGATTGACCTTTTAACTCTTTGCCTACCATTAGGCTATCCATTATATGTTTAACCAACATATCACTGGTATTACGGACAGATGTTAGGTTATAAGCCTTATTCCATTTATCTAACAATTCAACATATTGAATTAATAAATCTATTTGTGCTTCATCGAGTGTTAATTCGCTTTTATCAATGAGTAATGTTAGTTCAGTTTTAAGTGTCATTTTTTTTTCGCGTTTTAATAATTTTAATTAGGCAATCTTACGTAACAAACCATGCTTTTTAAGATAAACCAATAATAGCGATATCGCTGCTGGTGTAATACCGGATATACGTGATGCTTTGCCAATTGTTTCAGGTCGTGAATCACTTAATTTTGCCACAACTTCATTTGATAAACCCGATATTTGGGTAAAATCAAAATCTAGTGGGATCAGCGTATTTTCGTGTCGTTTCTTTTTTGATATTTCATCAAGTTGTCTATCAATATAACCTGCATATTTAATTTGAATTTCAACTTGCTCTGCAGCTTGTTTATTAGTAATTGCCGGTCCTAAACCTTCTATTTTCATTAAATCATCGTAACGAACTTCAGGGCGTCTGATCAGATCTTCTAAACTATTTTCTCGACTGATATCGGCTTTAAGTAGCTCATTGATTTGATCTACGCCAGAGTGATCTTTTTGGATCCAGGTTGTTTTTAAGCGTTGACGCTCTAGTTCAACCATCTCTATTTTTTCGTTAAAGGCTTTCCAGCGAGCTTCATCAACTAAGCCCAGTTTATAACCTTTTTCTGTTAATCTGATATCAGCGTTATCTTCGCGTAACAATAATCGGTATTCAGCACGTGAAGTAAACATACGGTAAGGTTCTTTAGTGCCTAGCGTCGCTAAGTCATCAACCAATACGCCCATGTAAGCTTCATCGCGGCCTAAAATAAGTTCTTCTTTTCCTTGTACTCGAGCTGCAGCATTCGTCGCCGCTAATAGCCCTTGAGCTCCAGCTTCTTCATAACCTGTCGTACCGTTAATTTGTCCAGCAAAATATAAATTTTCAACAAATTTACTTTCAAGGGTTTGTTTCAAATCGCGAGGATCAAAGTAATCATATTCAATTGCGTAGCCCGGTCGAGTGATATGAGCGTTTTCAAAACCTTTGATTGAACGTACTAATGCCATTTGAACATCGAAAGGCAAACTTGTTGATATACCGTTAGGATATATTTCATGGGTTGTTAACCCTTCAGGTTCAACAAATATTTGATGCGAATCTTTATCTGCAAAGCGAGTTATTTTATCTTCTATTGAAGGACAATATCTTGGTCCAACGCCTTCAATAACGCCAGTGTACATTGGCGATCTATCGAGACCATTTCTAATAATATCATGGGTATTACTGTTGGTATGGGTAATGTAACAAGGTACTTGAGCTGGATGATCATCTCTTGATCCCATAAATGAAAATACCGGTCGAGGATCATCGCCTGGTTGTTGCTCCATTTTAGAAAAATCTAAGCTGCGTGCATCTAAACGAGGTGGGGTACCTGTTTTTAAACGATCCATTCGAAATGGCATATCACGTAAATTTTTTGCTAAATTTACACTGGCAGGATCTCCTGCTCGACCACCTTGGTAATTATTCAAACCAATATGAATTTGTCCTGCTAAAAATGTGCCAACGGTTAAAACAACTGACTTCGCTTTAAATTTCAATCCCATTTGTGTAGATACACCGACAATTCTATTATTTTCTAGAATAAGATCGTCACAAGGTTGTTGAAAAATAGTAAGATTTTCTTGATTTTCTAAATGACTTCTAACATACGAGCGATATAAAATTCGATCAGCCTGTGCTCGTGTAGCACGAACGGCAGGGCCTTTACTGGCATTTAATGTTCTAAATTGAATTGCAGCATGGTCTGTAGCCGTAGCCATTAATCCGCCTAAGGCATCAATTTCTTTAACAAGATGTCCTTTGCCAATTCCGCCAATGGCTGGATTACATGACATTTGACCTAAGGTGTCGATGTTATGCGTTAACAATAATGTTTTACAACCCATACGTGCTGCTGCAAGACATGCTTCAGTTCCGGCATGACCACCACCCACTACGATTACGTCATAAGATTCTTGGTACCACATAAATTTCAGGCCTTGATTAAACGTTAAAAATATTTTTATGAATAATTTGTTATTCAAAAATTAGGGAACGTATTTTAGCGCTTTTTTGCGATGAGGGGAATGATCAAATGACTAAAAAGATCTGAGTGTGATCCTTCTTATAATATATAAGATCTTTAAAGAGATCTTATTACTATTACTTATTAGTAAAGCCATTTTCTGTTGATAAGTCCTTTTTCCTTATAGATAACAGTTCATTAGTACGATCATAACACTGTGATCAAACTTTGATCAAAGGGTTTTAAACCTATGATCAAAATGGCTAGTTATCCACAAGCTAAATAAATTAGAATTCTATACACTGAATAATAATAAGAAATTAATAGCTTTTACCCAGACTTATCCACAGGTGGTTGTTGTAGGGGACAGTTTTGTTGATAACTTATGAGTAAGATCTTTATAAAAGATCTTTATTATTTTCTAACCAACGTTGAGCAAGATCCTCTGGATCTATTTCCTCATTCATATCTAAGGTTTTGATCACGACTATTTCAGTGCAACCCCTTGATAATAATAACCTTTGAAAATCTTTAGCTGCTTTACAAAAGGTGTCATAATTTGAATCACCCAAACCTATGATCATAAATTTAACTGGGGATAGATCTATAGTACTATTTTTAAGATCTTCAACAAATTTTTGAATGTTGTCAGGAAAGTCTCCAGCACCATGAGTCGATGTACAAATTAGCCAAGTTTGATTATCGGCTATTATTTGTTCAAAATCGGGCTGCAAGTGAAGAGTTGTTTGGTGATTTAGTGCCAATAATGTCTCTTCACAGGCTTCAGCAACATACTCAGATCCACCTAACATACTGCCAACAATGATTTGAAATGAGCTCATTTTGTCCCTTTTTTCTTAAATTTAAAGTGGTATTTAGCGTTATTTTCCGATACAAAAAGACGAAAATATCTCTGTTAATAAGTCGTCATTGGTAAATTCACCGGTTATTTTATTGAGTTCTATCTGACATAAACGTAACTCTTCAGCAAGAATTTCTCCTGCGACATAAGATTCAAGCTGTTCTAAGCCAATAATTAAATGATGGTGAGCTTGTTCTAATGCGGCTAAATGTCGTCTCCTTGCCATAAATCCTCCTTCGGTACTGCCCTGATAGCCCATAATACTTTTTAAATGGTCTTTGAGCTCTGCTATGCCATCACCATTTTTTGCCGATAAGGTTACCGTAGGAATATCATTAGTCGCCGATAAACCGGTCGCTATGCCCTTAATATCTGCTTTGTTTTTAATAATGCTTAAACCAATATTTTTGGGAAGTTTGGCAAAAAACTCTGGCCATAATTTCTGTGGATCATCATTATTATCATCACAAGCATCGATCATAAGAAGCACTCTATCTGCTTGATTTATTTCCTGCCAAGCGCGTTCAATACCAATTTGCTCTACTTGATCGTTACTTTCACGTAGGCCGGCCGTATCAATAATATGCAGTGGCATACCATCGATGTGTATCTGCTCTGTAAGGACGTCTCGTGTTGTTCCTGCTATATCTGTGACAATAGCTGCTTCACGTCCACTTAATGCATTTAATAAGCTTGATTTACCGGCATTAGGTCGTCCAGCGATAACTACGCGCATTCCTTCACGAATAATACTGCCCTGATGGGCTTGGCTTTGAACCTTTTCTACCTGACTTATGATTTTTTTCAGATCGCCAACAACTTTTTCATCAGCAAGAAAGTCTATTTCTTCTTCAGGAAAATCAATTGCGGCTTCAACATACATTCTTAAATGAATAGTACTTTCGACAAGTTGATTAACAAGCTTAGAAAAATCACCCTGTAGTGAATGTAATGCACAACGAGCCGCTTGCTCTGAACTCGAGTTGATTAAATCAGCGATGGCCTCAGCTTGTGTTAAATCTAATTTGTCATTAATAAATGCCTGCTCACTAAATTCACCGGGTTTTGCCATACGTACTTTAGGTAGTGCTAAAATTTCTTTTAACAGCATATCTAAAATCACGGGTCCACCATGTCCTTGCAATTCAAGGACATCTTCACCAGTAAACGAGTGGGGCGCTTTAAAATATAAGGCAATGCCTTGATCGAGCGTTTGCTGGTTAGCATCGTTAAAGGGCAAATACTCAGCTTTTCTAATTTCAGGTATCTTGCCTAAAATAGCCTGAGCAACACTCTTAACTTCAGGTCCAGATATTCTGATAATACCCACGCCACCTCTACCAGGTGCAGTAGCTTGTGCGGCAATGGTTTCTTTTTGATATAAAATTTCGGTCATAATCATTTCCTAGATAATAGCTCAGCTATTATAAACATTTTTTACTGGAAATAAAAAAGGCGACCTAATAGGCCGCCTTTAATAATTTTACGCTGTAGAAATTAATCTTTAGCTTTGGCTAGTTTAGCTTTTTCAATACCACTGAAAATAATTTTCATTTGAGCAATTGAAATCATGTTACTGACAAACCAGTAAAGTACTAAACCTGATGGGAACCAAGCCATAAATACGGAGAATGCGACTGGCATGTATTGCATTATTTTCTGTTGCATTGGATCTTGTATCGTCATCGGTTGCATTTTTTGCATAACGAACATACTTACACCCATAAATACCGGTAATATAAAGTAAGGGTCCATAGTAGAAAGATCTTCTATCCAGAAAAAGAACGGTGCATGTCGTAGTTCAACACTTTCTAAAAATACCCAATACAATGCCAAGAATATTGGCATTTGAATGATCATTGGTAAACAACCACCGGCTGGGTTCACTTTTTCTTTTTTGTACATTTCCATGGTAGCTTGTGACATTTTCTGACGGTCATCACCAAAGCGTTCTTTTAACTGTGCCATTTTAGGCGCAAGTTCACGCATCTTAGCCATTGAGGTGTATTGTGCTTTTGTTAATGGATACATAGCACCCTTAACGACTAAGGTAATTACAATAATCGCAATACCCCAGTTAGTAACTAAAGACTGAATTTGAAGTAATAACCAAAATAGTGGCTTACTGATCATGAATAAAAAGCCGTAATCTATAGTCAACCCTAAGTTTGGCGCTATCTCATCAAGCTTATATTGATCCTTAGGACCAACATAAAAAATAGCTGAGGTTGTCGCTTGGCTATTTGGTTGAATAGTCACAGATGGTGACTTAAACCCAATAACTGCTTCATTGTTAGCAGAATAACTTGAATAAATATTGTTATCGGCAGTTAGACTCGGTACCCATGCGGAAACAAAATAATGCTCAAGCATTGCAACCCATCCACCAGCAGTAGCTACATTTAATCTTTTTTCTTCAATGTCACCAAAATCGTATTTTTCATAGCGATCTTCAGTTGTCGAATAGGCTGCACCACGATACGTAGGCATTAATGAACTGCCACTTTCTACTAAAGTAGACTGTTTTAGTTGTCCGTACATTTGAACGGTAGCAGCGGTAGTTGCTGTGTTGTTTATAATATATTCAACATTTACGCTGTAGTCTGATTTTGTAAATGTAAAACGCTTTGTTACGTTTAAGCCATTTTCAGCAGTATATTGTAAATCAACGATTAATGGATCATCGCCTTCTAACTGGTAGTTTTTGCTACTCGTTTGGTAAATAGGACGTCCGGACACTTTATCTATGCCTTGCGCGCCTATTAAACCACTTTGTGCTATGTATTTACGGCTACCGTTTTGCAAAACGGTAAAAGGAATATCGTTTCCTTGTTCGGTATTAAATTTGACTAATTTCGCATCAATGATATCACCACCGCTAGTCGCAATTTTTACTATTAACACGTCAGTATTAATTGTAATGACTTGTTCTTTTGCTTTAGTAGGCGCTGACATTGGCATTGCTGAGCTTGATGATTCAGGAACAAAATCTCCATTGCCGGTAGCAATTTGATCAGATGTTTGAGTCATTGTTGTTTGAGCTACTACGGGTGCATTATCTTTTTGGTATTCAGTGAATAGCAAATAAGTAACAACCATAAGCGCAATAAAAAGAAAACTGCGTTGAGATTCCATAATTTATTATTTCTCTTCTTTTGATGGTGGCACGGGATCTAATCCACCCGCGTTTAATGGGTGGCATTTTAGTATACGTTTGGCTGCTAACCAACAACCTTTTATCACACCGAAGCGATTTATCGCTTCAACAGCATAAAAAGAGCAAGTTGGATGGAATCGGCAGTTATTACCCAGTAGTGGACTAAGCCAGCGCTGGTAAGCTTTTACAAGAGCTATGGCTAGCTGTTGTGCCGCTGAATTATCTTTCGCCATATTTTTTCTAATTGTTTTCTTATTTCGGCATTTTCTAACTGATCAGTACCAGACTTTACCATTACAACCATATCGATGTTAGGTAAGTCGTGCTGATTGAGTCGAAAGCTTTCTCTGATTTGACGTTTAATACGATTTCGCTGAACAGCTAATTTAACGCGTTTTTTAGCAATAGCTAAGCCTAAACGATTACGTTCATCAATATTTGGACTAACAAGAATGGTTATGTGGCTAGAGCCGAAACGAAGAGGTTTAGAAAATACAGATTGAAAGTGACCGGGAGTCAACAAGCGTGACTCCCGATTAAATTCATAATTAACCATGATGGTTAAAATATCTCTTAATTAAAGATTAAAGAAGAGATTATGCGCTAAGGCTTTTACGGCCTTTCGCACGACGACGTGAAATTACTGCACGACCGTTTTTTGTAGCCATACGTGCACGGAAACCGTGGTTGCGTTTACGCTTTAATACACTAGGTTGAAATGTTCTTTTCATTACGCTCATCCGTCTGTTGTTGTTGCCCTGGCAAACAGCCGTATTGAGCACACTGGTTCTAAAAAAAGAGGCCGAATTTTATAGTTTGTAGCAGGTGTTGTCAATGCTTATAGTAATCTATTTTAAAAAGATCCTAATAGATCTTTAGGTTAATTATTTATATCCACAGTTTTATAACATTTGATCAAATAATTTCCATAATAATATAAGCAATTGCCACTAATAGCTAAATAATATGTAAACGATATTTTAGCAGTAAATTAGTCTAAGAAGACCGTTTTAATTGCTTATGTGTGGTTTTTTTTATTTATTTTCTCTAAAAGGGCAACTATTTAAAAGTCAATATTGATGTTGTGGATAACTATGGTGATAATAGACACATTACAAAATACCATATTTACCGACTTTTGTTTTATTTGTCATATTAGTTAAAAGATGATTTAACAAAAGATAGCGTAATTTCAGGAGCATTTGGTTGGATCATTCACTTTGGCAGCGATGCCTTTCAGTTCTACAAGAAGAATTGCCTGCACAGCAATTTAGTATGTGGATACGTCCATTACAGTGTGTTATTGCCGATAATATCATGACTTTATATGCGCCTAATCGTTTTGTGCTTGATTGGGTTCGAGATAAGTATGTAAGTCGTATAAATGAATTGGTCACTTTGCAAGAAAGTACAAATCCTCCTTTACTCAGGTTTGATGTTGGCAGTATTCCAAACCAAAGTAGCTCTCAGAATATTATTAATACTATTCCTCAACTTGTTACCTCCAATAAAAAACGAGAAGAGCCACAAAGTAATTTACCTAAAACGACCAATGTTAGAGTTAAATATACCTTTGACAATTTCGTTGAAGGTAAGTCTAACCAATTAGCACGTGCTGCCGCTTCTCAAGTTGCTGATAATCCTGGTTCTGCTTATAACCCTTTATTTATTTATGGCGGTACAGGGTTAGGTAAAACCCATTTATTACACGCTGTTGGTAATGGTATTTTACTGAATAAACCTAATGCAAAGATCGCCTATATGCACTCTGAACGTTTTGTTCAAGATATGGTGCGTGCGTTACAAAATAATGCGATGGAAAAATTTAAGCATTACTACCGTAGTGTCGATGCATTACTGATAGATGATATTCAATTCTTTGCCGGTAAAGATCGTACCCAAGAAGAATTTTTTCACACTTTTAATGCCTTGCTTGAAGGCAATCAACAAATTATTTTAACCAGCGACCGTTATCCTAAAGAAGTCGATGTTGAAGACAGACTTAAATCTCGCTTCGGTTGGGGATTAACGATAGCAATAGAACCACCCGAACTAGAAACACGTGTCGCCATTCTTAAGCGTAAAGCACAAGAAAGTCATATTAATTTGGCTGATGAAGTTGCGTTTTTTATTGCTAAACGTTTACGTTCTAATGTTCGTGAATTAGAAGGGGCATTGAATCGCGTTATTGCTAATGCTAATTTTACTGGCCGGCCAATTACTATTGATTTTGTCCGCGAAGCATTACGAGATTTGCTTGCCTTACAAGACAAGTTAGTTACTATCGATAATATCCAACGAACTGTTGCAGAATATTATAAAATTAAAGTGGCCGATCTACTTTCAAAACGTAGAAATAGATCTGTTGCTAGACCTAGACAAATTGCAATGGCATTATCTAAAGAGTTAACTAATCATAGTTTACCTGAGATAGGAGATGCCTACGGTGGGCGAGATCATACGACTGTTCTCCATGCATGTCGAAAAGTTAAAGCGTTACGCGAAGAGTCGCATGACATTAAGGAAGATTATTCTAATTTAACTAGAACACTTTCGTCATAGCTTTCGTTATAATAATAAGTACATAAAAAGATAGGTAGATAAATGAAGTTTTCATTAAATAGGGAATTATTACTGAAACCACTTTTATTGGTTTCTGGTGCCGTAGAACGTAAAAGTACATTACCTATCCTTGGTAATATTCTTTTAGATATAAGTGGGCAGTCACTTACGTTAACAGCCACTGATTTAGAGCTTGAAATGGTATCTAGTACGCAAATAGATAACCAAGGTGAGGATGGAAAAATTACTATTCCCGCCCGCAAGCTTCTCGATATCTGTAAAAGTTTACCCGAAGATTCAATGTTATCTTTTGAATCGAATAATGAAGCAATCATTATCAGTACCGGTAGAAGTAAATATTCTTTAGCAACGCTACCTGCTGCTGACTTTCCTAATATAGAAGAGTGGAAAGGTGATGTTGAATTTCAAATATTTAAATCTGACTTGCTTCGATTAATAGAAAGTACTCATTTTTCTATGGCAAATCAAGATGTTAGGTACTACCTTAACGGTATGTCTATAGAGACAGAAGGTAACGAAATTCGCTCTGTAGCTACTGACGGTCACCGTTTAGCGATATGTAAAATTTCGTCTAATGAATTAACACTGCCGTCTAGACAAGTTATTGTGCCTCGTAAAGGTATCTTAGAAATTATTCGTTTACTTGACCCAGTCGAAGAAAACGTTCAAGTCTTTTTAGGCTCAAATCATATTCGTATTATTGATAGTGGCTTTTCATTTACCAGTAAATTAGTTGATGGTCGTTTTCCTGACTATCGTCGTGTTTTACCACGCAATGGTGATAAAGTACTCAACACCAGTAAAGAAAATTTACGACAACTATTATCCCGCGCTTCGATATTATCTAATGATAAGTTTAAAGGTGTCCGTCTTAATTTTTCTAAACACGAATTAAAAATTACCGCTAATAATCCTGAACAAGAACAGGCAGAAGAAATATTAGAAATTGATTTTCCTTACGAGGAAGTTGAAATAGGTTTCAACGTAAATTATGTTCTAGATGTTCTAAACGCAATAAAAGAGCCTGAGGTTAAATTTACTTTAGCCGATGCAAATAGTAGTGTAGTTATCGAAGGTGCTGAAAGTAACGAAGCTATTTATGTTGTTATGCCAATGCGACTTTAATGAGTATAGAAAAACTTACCGCTTATGATTTTAGAAATTTAGCAGCAGATACCATTGAATTAAACGATAATATAAATTTTATTATCGGTGATAACGGCAGTGGTAAAAGCAGTTTACTTGAAGCTATTTTTTACTTGGGTCATGGTAAGTCTTTTAGAACGTCGCAAGTTGAAAATTTAGTCACTCACAATAAAAGTAAATTCATTGTTAGTGCTAAAGACGATAAAGGATTACAGTTAGGTGTTGCCAAAGATTTTGCTACCGGCTTAACAGAAATTAAAATTGCTGGAGAAAAGCATAGACAGCTTTCTCAATTAGCAATAAATATTGCGGTACAAGTTATTACACCAGAAAGTTTTAAATTATTTTTTGGTGGACCGAAACAAAGAAGACGTTTCATTGATTTAGGATTGTTTCACGTGAAACATTCATTTTCAGATTGTTGGAAAGAATTTTCAAGAATACTAAAACAAAGAAATGCTTGTTTACGTAATAGGTCTGATGTTGATACCTTAGATTATTGGAGCCAAGTATTCTGCGAGTCATCGGTAAGGGTTGCAAAATTACGTGACGAATATATTAAGGAGCTTTCTTTAGAGCTTCAACCTTGGTTAGAGTTGATGTTGCCTAGTTTAGCTGAAGGTATATCGATATCTTATAGCCAAGGTTGGAATAGTAAAAAAACATTGAGTGATGTGTTATTACAAAATAGAGAGAGAGAAAAAAAAGCAGGCTTTAGTTTATACGGTGCACAAAAGTTTGATGTGAAATTTTTAACGGGTAATGTGGTGATCGACAATCAGTTATCACGTGGCCAACAAAAGTTGTTTTTACTGGCGTTAACTTTTGCGCAAGCTAAGTTAATAGAAAAAGTTAAGCGAGTAAAACCAATTTTATTAATTGACGATGTTGGTGCGGAACTAGATTTAAATTCTAGAACCTTATTAAACAACGCGATAAATAAATTAGACTGCCAAGTTATCATCACGGCAATTGATAAAATCGCAGTAGAACCCTTGGTTCCTACTGATAATAATTATAAGATGTTTCACGTGAAACATGGACAAATCTCAGCAATAGGTAAATAGGCTATACGCTATGACAGTAGAAAATGAATACGGCTCAGACAGTATCAAAGTTCTAAAAGGACTTGATGCTGTACGTAAAAGACCAGGAATGTACATTGGTGACACGGATGATGGCAGTGGCTTGCATCATATGGTATTTGAAGTTTTAGATAATTCTATCGATGAAGCCTTAGCAGGTCATTGTACTGAAATTGTTGTTAAAATACACATAGACGGCTCTGTATCGGTTAGAGATGATGGTCGTGGTATTCCAACTGACATTCACCCTGAAGAAGGTATTTCTGCTGCTGAAGTTATCATGACAGTACTTCATGCTGGTGGTAAATTCGGTGGTGAAGACTCTGGCTATAAAGTTTCAGGTGGTCTTCATGGTGTTGGTATTTCTGTAGTAAATGCTTTAAGTAGTAAGCTGAAACTGAATATTCGCCGAGCAGGTAAATTATTTGAGCAGATATATCACGAAGGTGTTGCTGAAGCTCCTTTAGCTGAAGTTGGTGTTAGTGATAAAACAGGTACTGAAGTACGTTTTTGGCCAAGTGAAAATACCTTCACAGATATTTTATTTCACTATGACTTATTAGTTAAACGTATCCGTGAGTTATCTTTCTTAAACTCTGGTATTTCAATTCGTTTAATTGATGAACGTGAAAAAGGCAAAGAAGACCATTTTAAATTTGATGGTGGTATTCAAGCTTTCGTCGATTACCTTAATACCAATAAAACACCCGTCAATGAAGAAATATTCTATTTTGATTTAGCGCGTGAAGACGGCATTATTGTTGAAGTTGCTATGCAATGGAATGATGGTTTCCAAGAAAGTATTCATTGTTTTACTAACAATATTCCTCAACGTGATGGTGGTACTCACTTAAGCGGTTTCCGTACTGCTTTAACACGTACACTAAATAGTTACATGGTTAAAGAAGGCCTTAATAAAACGAAGAAAGGTGGTAGCACAGAAACAAGTGCTTCGGGTGATGACGCTCGTGAAGGATTAACCGCGGTAATATCGGTTAAAGTTCCTGATCCTAAGTTCTCATCGCAGACCAAAGATAAATTGGTATCTTCAGAAGTAAAAACAGCTGTTGAACAAGCGATGGGCGAAAAACTTGGTGAATACCTTTTAGAAAAACCTTCTGTTGCTCGTACTATTATCATGAAGATTGTTGATGCAGCTAGAGCGCGAGAAGCTGCTCGTAAAGCCCGTGAAATGACGCGCCGTAAAGGTGCATTAGATATTGCTGGCTTACCGGGTAAATTAGCTGATTGTCAGGAAAAAGATCCTGCTCTTTCTGAACTATATATTGTCGAAGGAGACTCTGCTGGCGGCTCTGCCAAGCAGGGGCGAAATCGTAGAAACCAAGCAATATTACCGTTGAAAGGTAAAATTCTTAACGTTGAGAAAGCACGTTTTGATAAAATGATTTCATCACAAGAAGTTGGAACATTAATCACCGCCTTAGGTTGTGGTATTGGTCGCGATGAATATAATCCAGAAAAACTTCGTTATCACAGTATCATCATTATGACCGATGCCGATGTCGATGGTTCTCACATACGTACATTATTACTGACGTTTTTCTATCGTCAAATGCCAGAAATAATGGAACGTGGTCATATCTTTATTGCTCAACCACCACTTTATAAAGTGAAAAAAGGTAAGCAAGAGCGTTACATTAAAGATGATGACGGCTTAACAGAGTACTTAACAACGTTAGCTCTAGATAGTGCCGAGATTTATGTTAATGAATCAGCACCAGCTATTTCAGGCTTAGCTTTAGAACAGTTAGTGAAACAGTATCGTAAAACGCATGACATTATTAAGCGTGTTTCACGTCAAATACCTGCTGATATATTAGAAAAAATGATCTACAGCAGAGAAATTGTTAAAACTGATTTTCATGATAAAGCGTTAGTAGAAGCATGGGTTGGTGACTTAGTCGCACAATTAGACGAACAAGATGGTAATGGTTCTATCTATTCTGCAGATATTAAGCATGACCAAGAAAGAAATATCTACTATCCAAGTTTTAACGTTCGCCAACATGGTATTGATCATATTTATGATTGTGGTTATGAATTCATTCATTCAAAAGAATTTGAAACTATTTTTGGTTTAAATACTGCTATCAATGGTCTCATTGAAGAAGGTGGTTATGTTAAACGTGGTGAAAAAATTAAAACGGTTACTACTTTTGAAGACGCACTAACATGGTTAATGGCTGAATCTAAACGTGGTCAGTATATACAACGTTATAAAGGATTGGGTGAAATGAACCCAAGCCAGTTATGGGAAACCACCATGGATCCTGAAACTCGTCGTATGTTACAAGTTACCATTGAAGATGCTATTGCCGCGGATTTATTGTTCACTACATTAATGGGTGATCATGTTGAACCACGTAGAAACTTCATTGAAGCGAATGCGTTAAATGTAGCTAACTTAGATATATAGTTAAGCGCGTTATTTTAAAATTATAAATGCCCGGACATCAAATCTGGGCATTTTAACATTCTGCAATACGGTAATAGTTAAAGTAAATTGATTACTGAGTAAAAACTCAAAGTTTGTTAACTTGTTACTAGGTTAATAATAATGCAATCGGTATACTTAATATCATTAGCCGTTATCGGTAAAACTCACACGAATAATGAATCGGAAAATTATGAGTACGTTCAATATAAAAACATTTCAAGGATTAATCTTTCAGTTGCAAGACTACTGGTCACGACAAGGTTGTGTCATCGTACAACCGCTTGATCTTGAAGTAGGCGCTGGTACTTTTCACCCAATGACATTTTTACGTTCTATTGGTCCTGAGCCAATGAGCAGTGCTTATGTTCAACCTTGTCGCCGTCCAACTGATGGCCGTTATGGTGAAAACCCTAATCGTTTACAACATTACTATCAATTCCAAGTCATGTTAAAACCTTCGCCGAAAAATATTCAAGAATTATACTTAAATTCTTTAAAAGAACTGGGCATTGATCCTCTAGTTCATGATATCCGCTTTGTTGAAGACAACTGGGAATCACCAACGCTAGGCGCGTGGGGATTAGGATGGGAGATTTGGTTAAACGGTATGGAAGTATCACAATTTACTTACTTCCAACAAGTAGGTGGCTTAGAGTGTACGCCAGTCACAGGTGAGATAACCTATGGCTTAGAACGCTTAGCTATGTATATTCAAAATGTTGATAGTATCTATGACCTAGTATGGGCTGATGGTCCTATGGGTACTGTACTTTATGGTGATGTTTTTCATCAAAATGAGGTTGAGCAGTCAACGTATAATTTTGAACATGCAGATGTCGATGCTTTGTTTAATACTTTTGATCAATGTGAAAAAGATAGCCAGAAGTTAATTGCAGCAGGTTTAGCATTACCCGCTTACGAGCAAGTTATGAAAGCCTCACACGCCTTTAACCTATTAGACGCTCGTCACGCTATTTCAGTGACCGAACGCCAACGTTATATACTAAGAGTCAGAACATTATCAAAAGCTTGTGCACAGGCTTATTACGATAAGCGTGAAGAATTAGGTTTTCCTCTTTGTAAAAATAATAATACTGCTGGTGGGAAATCATAATGAACACAGAAACACTACTAATAGAGCTAGGTACTGAAGAATTACCACCGAAGTCATTAAAAAATCTTGCCGTTACATTTTATCAGCAAATAAAAGATCAACTAGATAGCGCAGGTTTAACTTACGAAGATATTCAATGGTTTGCTACACCACGTCGTTTAGCGGTAAAGGTCAGTCAGTTAGTTGAAAAACAGGCCGATAAAGAAATTGAAAAACGGGGTCCAGCCATTGATGTAGCATTTGATGCAGAAGGCAATCCTAGCAAAGCCGCGCAAGGTTGGGCACGTTCCAATGGTATTAGTGTTGAAGAAGCTCAGCGCTTAAAGACCGACAAAGGTGAATGGTTATTACATCGTGCGACACAAACAGGAAAAACCATAGCAGAGTTAATTCCTGCTATGGTCAATATTGCGGTAAGTAAACTACCTGTTCCTAAACCTATGCGTTGGGGCAGTACTCGTACTCAATTTATTCGCCCAGTCCATACCTTGACCATAATGTTTGGCGCAGAAATCATTGCCGGTGAAACTTTAGAAGTAAGTTCAAGTAATGTTGTCACGGGACATCGTTTTCATCATGAAGGTTTCGTTACTTTAGCGCATGCAAATGAATACGAAGACAAATTAACGTCGGCATTCGTTCAAGTTAATTACCAAGAGCGCCAAGCATTAATTTTGTCAGAAATTAATAAAGCCGCTCAGCAATTAGATGGGATTGCATTAATTGACGATGAGTTATTGGAAGAAGTTACTGGTTTAGTTGAATGGCCGGTAATATTAATTGGTAGTTTTGACAAAGCCTTTTTAGATGTTCCCGCTGAACCACTTATTTATTCAATGAAAGATCACCAAAAATACTTTCCGGTAAATGATAAAAATGGTCAGTTATTAAATAAGTTTATTTTTGTAACCAACATTGAAAGTAAAGACCCTATTCAAGTGATTAAGGGCAATGAAAAAGTCATTCGTCCACGCTTGGCAGATGCGGAGTTTTTCTTTAAAACGGATAAGAGCAAAACGTTAGCGTCACGTTTAGAAAGTTTATCATCGGTATTATTTCAGAAACAGTTAGGAACATTAAAAGAGAAATCTGAACGTATTGCTTCATTAAGCGCAGTTATTGCCAGACAAATAGGCGAGAACACGGAACAAGCAAAACGAGCAGGTTTACTCAGTAAAACTGATTTGATGTCTGATATGGTTTTAGAGTTTCCTCAAGTACAAGGTACTATGGGTAAATATTACGCTGAGAATGATGGCGAAGCACCTGAAGTTGCTCAGGCCTTAGAAGATCAATATAGACCTCGTTATGCGGGTGATGCCTTACCTGAAGGTAATATTGGTTGTGCAGTCGCTATTGCTGATAAAATTGACAGCTTAGTGGGGATTTTTGGTATTAACCAAGCTCCTAAAGGTGATAAAGACCCTTTTGCGTTACGTCGTGCGGCAATTGGTTTGATTCGAATTATCATCGAGAAAAAATTACCATTAGATATCAACACTTTAATTGAAGAGAGTGTTAGTTTATACGGTGAAAAACTTTCAAATGAAAACGTTAATGTCCAAGTTGTTGATTTTGTTTTGGGTAGATTTAGAGCCTATTACCAAGAGCAAGGTATATCAGTTGACGTTATTCAAGCAGTATTAGCCAATGCGCCAACTGAACCTTTAGACTTTGAAAAACGTATTAAAGCGGTAAGTCACTTTAAATCATTGGAACAAGCCGCAACACTAGCTGCCGCTAATAAACGTGTTGGTAATATTTTAGCTAAATTTAGCGGTGAACTTTACCCAACGTTTAAAGCTGATTTAGCCACTGAGACACAAGAAAAAGCGTTAGCTGAAGCATTTAATGAAGTGAAAGCTACGATTGCACCGATGATGTTGGCAAAAGATTACCAGGCGGCATTAACAGAGCTTGCTTGTTTAAAAGCACCGATAGACAACTTTTTTGATAATGTTATGGTGATGGCTGACGATGAAGCGATAAAAACTAATCGTTTAACGCTATTAAATGAAATTAGGAATAGTTTCTTTGCCATTGCTGATGTTGCACTTTTACAATAGGTAAGCGTTAGTCGTATCGACACTTACTTATTGGTGCTGAATATTTAAAAAGGGAAAGTGTTAAGCTTTCCCTTTTTTGATCAAATAAAGGAAAGGTTTTTTATGAGTTTGTTGGGCGATAAGTTCATGATCCATAAAACGACAAAAACTGGGTATATCTCTAGTTGTGGAAGGGTCGTCTGCCGTTATTAATAAAGTTTCTTGAGCGGAAATTTTTCGAATCGATTTCCTTACCATCATGACGGGCTCTGGGCAACGTAACCCAACAGCATCTAATAAATGGTCGGGATTTTTGAAAACATCTTCAGGGTTATTATTCATGGTGATATACAAAGGAGATAATTAATAAGGCAATGTTAGCAAAAAAAATGAAAGCAGGGTATCAAGACTAAATTTAATTTATAAAAACTAAATTATCATTACCTTGTAACGACTTTAAAAGCTAATTTATTGATGATAAGTATCAAGCATTACAGAATGCTAATTTCACTTGCTTTGTTGGGCTATGCATGAAAAATTAAGGGTAACTGCTAACTAGTCTGTTAAGGGTAGAGTTACAGATGTAAACAGAAATATTTTTAGGTAGAACGGGTCAATTAACGGCCAAGGGAAGTAAATTTTCTTATAATTAAGGTAACGCTATGTTTCGTTTAACATCGTCAGTGTTAATAATATTCTCACTTTTCCTCTCAAGTACAATTAGTGCAACAACATCAATAAGTCAAACCAGTATTCGTGATGCATTTCAAGAAGCAGAAAAGTACGTCTGGCAACCCAATTCATTGCATTATCAAACCTTGTATCAGCAGTTACACTATTACCCATTGCAGCCTTACTTAGATCAGCAACGATTAATGCATGGTATGAATATGTCATATACAGGTGAAATTAGTCAGTTCCTTGAAACATATCGCGGATCACCACTCGACTGGCCACTACGTAAAAAATGGCTGAACTATTTAGTTAAACAAGACAACGCATTATTATTTCAGGACTTCTTTAAGCCGACCTCTGATGTGGAATTAACCTGTCAGTATTATCGTTATCAATTACAATCAGGCGTGGCGGAGTCAAAAATTTTACCTGAAGTCACTAAACTATGGGTGGTAGGAAAGTCTCAGCCGAAAGTGTGTGATCCACTTTTTACTCTTTGGCAAAAAGCAGGTTATAGAACCGATGAACGTATATGGCAACGTATAGCTCTGGCTGCAGATGGAGGTAAACACACCTTAATCCCTTATTTGACTCAACTACTACCAAAAAAAGATCAGTATTTAGGCAGCTTATGGCATAAAGTGCGACGTGATCCTGCCTACATTAGCAATATGAAACGCTTTCCACAGAAATCCGTTAAAGAAGCCTCTATTGCCGCTTATGGTTTAAAACGTTTAATTTGGCGTGACTCTGAAAAAGCGTTAAAGACATATAGTAAGGCTATCGAAGTATTACCTTTTTCAGAAGCACAACAACAGCAAATTGTTTTAAAATTCGCTATTGCGTTAGCCAGTAAAAACCATAAAAGCTCAGCGACATGGCTAGCTAAAGTGGATGAGAAACTGCAGTCGACAAACATTGTGCAATGGAGAATGGCTGATCTACTTAGAGCTCAAGATTGGCCAGCGATTAAAGCTGATTTAAGGGCACTACCTGAAACATTACACCAGAAAAATCAATGGCGCTACTGGTATGGACGTAGCCTACTTGAAACTGGAGAAACAGCACTAGGGCATGAAGTATTAAGTGAACTAGCGAATAAACGTCATTACTATGGGTTCCTTGCCGCAAGTGCTATAAAGCAAAGTGTTAACCTACAAAATTATCCATTAGCGATTACTAATGCTGAAAAAGTCGACTTATTGAAAAACCCAGCAGCAAAGCGGGCTTTTGAATTCTTCCATATTGGACGTTTTCATCAAGCTCGGCTTGAATGGAATTATTGGTTATCGCAGTTAAGTGATCGAGAAAAATTGGCCGCATCAAGAATAGCTTATGAAGCACAGTGGTTTGATCGTGCCATTTTTACCTTATCTAAAGTGGGTTATTTGAATGATGTTGATTTACGTTTTCCATTAGCATTTGCTGATGAAATAACGCATTCATCCGGAATTTACAAAATAAACCCTGCCTGGGCATTTGCAATAGCGCGCAGAGAGAGCTCATTTATGGCCGATGCTAACTCACCCGCAGGCGCAAAGGGGTTAATGCAAGTTATGCCCGCAACAGCTAAACATTTACAGAAGCGTAAAGTGACTAACAAGCGTTTATTGAATGCGAAAGACAATATAAAGCTAGGTACAAAGTATTTAAAGCGTTTACTTGACCGACATGATGGTAATCAAGTGCTTGCTACAGCAGCTTATAATGCCGGTCCGTATCGTGTTCGGAGTTGGTTAAAAGGCTTGGAGCCTATGCCAGCGGATATTTGGATAGAGACGATTCCCTATAAAGAAACACGTGAGTATGTGAAAAGTGTTATGGCGTATCAAGAAATATATCAAATAAAAGTAGGGCAGGATGTATCACTCTTTGATCAGATATTTACGATGAGTATTGCTCAGTAAATTCAAACGTTAGAAGAGTATGATATGATATTGGAAAATTTTCAGAGGCGCGATCAATGATCAAATTAGCAACACTTTACCCAGCCCATATTAGCGAACTTCAGCAACGGTCGAAGTCTGTTTTAAAACGTGAGAATCTACAAGGTTTAGTGATTCATTCTGGTCAAGAAATTAAAGTATTTCTCGATGATTATGGTTACCCCTTTAAAGTGAATCCTCATTTTAAAGCTTGGTTACCATTAGTGAATATTCCCAATTGCTGGTTGATTATTAATGGTGAAGATAAACCAACACTTATCTATTACCAACCTGTTGATTTTTGGCATAAAATTACACCTTTAGCTAATGACTATTGGAATGATTTTTTTGATGTTAAAGTGCTGACCAAAGCGACTGATGTTGAGAAATTGCTACCCTATGATAAAACCGATTTTGCCTACATAGGCGAACATATCGAAGTAGCAAAAGCGCTAGGATTTAAAAATATAAACCCTGAGCCTTTACTCAATTACATACATTATCATCGCGCTTATAAAACGCAATATGAACAAGAGTGTTTACGTAAGTCGAACGCGATTGCTGTTACTGGTCATAAAGCGGCAAAAAGCGCTTTCTTGCAAGGCTCGTCAGAGTTTGATATTCAGCAAGCCTATTTAAAAGCAACCAATCATACCGGTGACGAAACACCTTATGGCAATATTGTTGCACTGAACACGAATACCTCAATTTTACATTACACCGCTTTAGACCGTGGTGTACCGCAAGCACATCGTTCATTTTTAATTGATGCAGGCGCAAGCTTTAATGGTTATGCCTCTGATATAACACGTACTTATTCATTTAAACGAGATAAGTTTGCTGAATTGATTGCCCGTATGAACAAATTGATGCTCAATGCTGTTGATGGCTTAAAACCCGGGAAAAGCTATGTCGATTTACATATTGAAACCTATCGTGATATTGGTAATGTCTTACATGAATTTGGCTTTATTAATGTTGATGTTGATACAGCAGTTGAAACGGGTATTATTTCAACCTTCTTTCCGCATGGTTTAGGTCATCATTTAGGCTTACAAACTCATGATGTTGGCGGCTTTATGGCCGATGAACGCGGTACTCATGCTAATACACCAGAACAACATCCTTTTTTACGTACTTCACGTATTATTGAAAGTAATCAAGTGTTTACCATTGAACCAGGCTTATATTTTATTGAATCATTATTGGCCGATCTTAAAGCTTCAAAAAATGGCAAAATGATAAATTGGGAAAAAATAGAGGCTATGCGTCCATTTGGTGGCATTCGTATTGAAGATAATATTATTGTTCATCAATTGCATAACGAAAATATGACCCGTGAATTAGAGTTGAAATAACCCTTAAGACTATATTTACGACTTTATATTTTATGAACAAACCTTACAAAGTAGCGGCTAACAGTATTGTTGATGAAACAATCGTTAGCCGTAGTCGTTTTATTTGTTTTATTTCCCCATGTACAAGCCATGAAGATGCAAAAGAACAATTAATTAAGTGTCGAAAATTACATCCTCAAGCAAGCCATCATTGCTATGCATTTCTCACAGGAAAACCAGATGATAGCCAAGGTTATGGCTCTTCTGATGATGGTGAACCTTCGGGTACAGCAGGACGACCGATGTTAGCTGTTTTACAAGGAGGTGATGTTGGTGAGTTATGTGCAATAGTTGTTCGTTATTTTGGCGGTACTAAGCTCGGTACGGGTGGGTTACAACGGGCTTATGGTGGCAGTGTTCGTCAAGCATTATTGTTAGTAGAAACAAGTACAAAAGTTCCTATGGTAGAAAAGCAATTAACGTGCGATTACGGACAGATAAACGATGTCTTGTATTTTGTTGAACAAGCTAAGGGTGAAATTATTCAACAAGACTTTGCCGCTCAAGTAGAATTGATTATAGCGTTACCTGAAGAACAACTAACAAAAGTTAAGCAACAATTACAAACGCTTTCTGCCGGGTTATTAACCCTTAGGTCTACTGACCCGTAATATAAGATAATATCAGATAAAAAAGGACACCCTCATGCCACATTGTATTATCGAATATTCACAAGAACTGGCTCAAGAACTAGATATTAAAGAAATTATGTCTGCCGTTTTTGCAGGAGCAGTTAAGTCTTTATTATTTTCTCCGACTGATATTAAAGTAAGAGCAACACCCTTTACATATTTTACTGTGGGAAATGAAAGTCAAACTAGCAATAATCAACAAAGGTTTATTCATGTTTGTTGCAAAATCCTGTCAGGTCGCAATTTAGAACAAAGGCAAGAGCTATCTAAACTCGTGTTAAGTCATCTAAATTCCTTTGCTATTAAATCAATTTCAATTAGCGTCGAAATAGTCGATATGGAACGTGAATCTTATAATAAACGTGTCAGCTGAATAAATTAAAGACGAAATAGGTGATTTAAAGTCGCAGTGTTTATCTTTATGCTTTATCATCAAAAAACATGTGGTCGATGACTTTACTGAATAATAAAAATTAACTCGTGCAAATAAAAAATATCATTCGAATTCTTGGCTTACTGGTTGCTCTGTTGAGTGTAACCATGTTACCGCCTGCTTTAATTGCACTATTATACCGTGATGGTGGTGGTGTCTCCTTTCTGACTGCATTTCTGTTTTGCTTATTTGCAGGTTTACTTGCTTGGTATCCGTTTAAAAATGAAAAAAGTGACTTGCGCGCACGTGAAGGCTTTTTAATTGTCGTTTTATTCTGGGTAGTACTGGCGAGTTTCTCTGCGGTGCCGCTTTTGCTCTTAGACAAGCCTAATTTATCTGTTGCAGATGCTTTTTTTGAATCATTTTCTGGCTTAACAACAACTGGGGCGACCATCTTAAAAGAGATTGATGGTTTACCGCATGCAGTACTTTGGTATCGCCAGCAATTACAGTGGCTTGGCGGTATGGGTATTATAGTTTTAGCGGTTGCCGTTTTACCTATGCTAGGTATTGGTGGTATGCAGCTTTACCGTGCTGAAACACCGGGACCGGTTAAAGATTCAAAAATGACGCCGCGCATTGCCGATACAGCAAAACATTTATGGTATATATATTTATTTTTAACTATTGCCTGTGCGATTAGCTATTGGGGAGCAGGCATGTCTATCTTTGATGCCATTTGTCATGCTTTCTCAACAATTGCTATCGGGGGTTACTCTACACATACCGACAGTATCGGCTATTTTAATAGCCCCGCGATAAATTTTGTTTGTGTGTTTTTCTTGCTGATCGCTGGGGTAAATTTTGCGCTGCATTTTGCTGTATTGCACAGTCGCTCCTTAAAAAATTACTTCTTCGATCCAGAATTTAAAGTCTTTATTGCTATCCAATTTGTCTTAACACTCATTTGTTTAATTGTGCTGTTAGCAACGGGCACTTACGAAGATGGTTTTGAAGCATTCGACCAAGCCTTATTCCAGTCAGTCTCTATTAGTACCACCGCCGGCTTTGCAACAACCAGCTTTGCCGATTGGCCAACATTACTGCCAATACTCTTAATTTTTGCTAGTTTTATTGGTGGCTGTGCGGGGAGTACAGGTGGCGGAATGAAAGTTGTACGAGTGGTACTTTTATATCTACAAGGCTTACGAGAATTAAACCGTTTAGTACACCCTAAAGCCGTTTTTACAATAAAATTAGGTCGTAAAGCTTTACCTGATCGTGTTGTTGAAGCGATATGGGGCTTTTTCTCAGCTTATGCTGCGGTATTTATTATTTGTATGTTGTTACTGCTTGCCACAGGTATGGACGACATTACGGCTTTTACAGCAGTGGCTGCTTGTCTGAATAACTTAGGTCCAGGCTTAGGTGCTGTAGCCGCAAATTTTGCTGAGATCACCGATTTCAGTAAGTGGGTATTAATTGTTGCTATGCTCTTTGGGCGATTAGAAATATTTACTTTATTAGTACTCTTTACTCCAGGTTTCTGGCGCTCTTAGATGTAGAGTATAGTGTAATAATAGAAACGAAAAACCCCAGATAAATCTGGGGTTTTTTATGTCTCGATATTCACTTTTTATCTTAATAAAATGTTAGCGCGTCAACATGGAAAAGTTTCTCTACATCATAAATATAACGTTTATTGACTAAGAAAAGAATAACATGATCTTCTGACATTATCTTGGTGTCAGAGTGAGCAATTAACACTTCATCCTGTCTAACAATGGCGCCAATGGTGGTCCCCGGCGGCAACTTTATTGCTTGAATGGTTTTACCGACTACTTTTGAAGATTTTTCATCACCTTTAGCAATAATTTCAATCGCTTCTGCAGCACCACCACGTAAGCTATATACGTTATCAATACTACCACGGCGTACATGTGTCAATAATGCCGAGATAGTAGCGTGTTGCGGTGATACGGCAATATCGATATCGCTGCCATGTACTAAATCTATATAAGCACTTCGCTGAATTAGCACCATCGCTTTACGTACACCTAAGCGTTTTGCTAACAAAGATGACATAATATTTGCTTCATCGTCGTTGGTGACCGCAATAAACACATCGAATTGATCAATATGTTCTTCGAGTAACAGTTCTTGGTCGGAAGAGTCACCAATAAAAACTAAGGTATCATTGAGCTCAGAGGCTAAGTATTCCGCACGCTTTGGTGAACGTTCAATAAGTTTAACTTGATGATTTTTTTCTAAGATTTTAGCTAAGCCGGCGCCTATATTACCACCGCCAGCGATCATAATTCTTTTATATGAAGCTTCAAGTTTTTGCAGTTCATTCATTACCGCACGAATATGGATAGTGGCAGCAATAAAAAACACTTCATCATCTGCTTCAATAACGGTAGTACCCAGCGGACGGATAGGTTTTCCGTTACGATAAATAGCCGCTACTCGTGTGTCAACATTAGGAATATGTTCGCGCAAAGTTGACAGGGCATGACCAACCAATAACCCCCCGTAATAAGCTTTTACGGCAACTAAACTGACTTTTCCTTGGGCAAACTCTAAGACTTGTAGTGCGCCAGGGTAATCAATTAAACGCGCAATATCACGAGTAACTAATTGTTCTGGAGCAATAACATGGTCTACGGGTATGTTTTTTGATTGAAAGAGTTCTTTTTGGTAGCGCAATATTTGTGATGAACGAATTCGGGCTATTTTATTTGCGGTGTTAAATAAAGTATAACAAATTTGGCAGGCGAGCATATTCGTTGCATCATCACTACTTACCGCGATAACCAACTCGGCATCCTCTGCACCCGCTTGCTTTAATACATCAGGGTGACAGCCATTACCAATAACAACTTGCAAGTCCATTTTATCTTGTAATTCATGCAAGGTTTCTGCATTGGTATCAATGAGCGTAATATCGTTACGCTCACCAACAAGATTTTCAGCTAATGTTCCGCCCACTTGCCCTGCGCCAATTATTATTATTTTCATAAGTTAACTTTCATTTTTAGTCTTTAAGCGGCAAGGTTGAAAGATCATCAGAGCCTATATTGTTTTTTCTAATTTAGCGTAATAAAAACCGTCCATTGATTGCTCATTTGGCAAAATTTGCCAGCCTATGTCGGTTTTTTCATTTGTTATTGGTACTAATTTAGCATTGTTATTCTCAGATAAGAACTCTTCTATCTGTTGAATATTTTCTTCGGGTAAAATACTACAGGTTGCATAAAGCAAAATACCGCCAGGTTTAAGTAAAGACCAAATGTTTTTTAATATTTGTTGCTGCAATATTGCCAGTTTTTCAATGTCTTCTGCTTTTCTCAACCATTTTATATCGGGGTGGCGACGAATTACACCGGTAGCCGAGCAGGGGGCGTCGAGTAAAATACGGTCGAAAAGTTGTCCATCCCACCATTCTTGTGAAGCAGCATTAGCAGTAATTACCTCGGCTGATAAGTTAAGGCGCGATAAGTTTTCTTCTACTCTTAATAAACGACTTTCTTCAATATCAATGGCCGTCATTTTTGCTAAGTCAGGGGTTAATTCTAGAATGTGGCAAGTTTTACCACCTGGGGCAGCACAACAATCAAGTACAAAGTCACCCGCTTGAGTATCGAGTAATATCGCGGCTTGTTGAGCCGCACCATCTTGAACTGAGATCCAACCATCAATAAAGCCAGGAAGCTTATTAACATCTACAGCAGCAACGAGTTTAATCGCTGATGATTTATCGTCAACGAGTGCTACAGGGATTTCTGCTTGCTCGAGTAAAGCTAAATATTCAGTCACATTATGGTGACGTTGATTGACTCTTAACCACATCGGCGGTCGCTCTAAATTAGCATTAAGAATTTCTTGCCATTGATCAGGGTAAGCGTTTTGTACCTTTTTGATAAACCAGCTTGGGTGTGAATATTTTATTGGATCAGGTAACTTCGCTGCGATTTCTGCTGCATCGTCTTTGGCTAGGTTACGTTGAACATTACGTAAGACACCATTAATTAAACCTCTTAAAAAGTCGCACTTTAAAGGTTTTGTTGCTGCTACTGTTTCGCTTACCGCCGCGTGGTCAGGAATACGCGTATGCTTTACTTGATATATGCCCACTAGAATAAGAAAGTGGCCAACCCGTTGTTTACCTTTTAATGGCTTATCCATTAGCTGGCGTAAGTCATATTCAAGTGCCGGTAAATACCGTAAAACGCCGTAACAAAGTTCTTGTAAAAGTCCTTTATCTTTCCCTTCTACTTTTGCTTGAGCTTTGGGTAACTCATCGCTAAGGCTTCTGCCTTTATCAACAACAGCAAAACAACACCTTGCCGCTAGGGCTCTAATATTAGTCGCCATTATTGTTCACTCATGTTGTTTGCAGTTAAATTATTAATATGGCTGTTTTCAGCAAACCATAGTGCTTTTCCGTTTAAAATATCACGCGCTGGCATTGGCTTTTTACCGGGTAATTGCAATGACTCTAAGCACAGTGAACCTGAAGTTGTAGCAACAGTAACGCCGTTTTTATTTGCCGAAATTATTGTGCCAGGCAGGCAACCATGAGCCTCATCAGTATAGCTGGCTTGCCAAACCCGAATACGATGTTCGATATTTTTTTCATTAGTAAAGGTAAATTGTGCAACTGGCCATGGCATATAAGCACGAACTTTACGATGAAGTTCTACAGCGGGTAATTGCCAATCTAATTCTGCTTCATCTTTATCAAGTTTGGCCGCATAGTTAGCTAAATTATTATCTTGAGGCTCGGCGCTATGCTTGTTCTCAGCCATTAAATCAAGCGTGCTTAGTAAAGCAATAGGGCCGATATCGGCTAATTTTTCATAGAGTGTGGCGCTAGTATCTTGTTGAGTAATTTCACAGGTTGCTTTAGCTATCATGTCTCCGGTATCTAAACCTTTGTCCATCTGCATAATCGTCACACCTGTTTCTTTATCACCGGCCTCTAATGAACGTTGAATAGGTGCGGCGCCACGCCATTTTGGCAATATCGAGCCATGTACATTTACACAGCCTAAACGTGGCGCTTCTAAAATAACCATTGGCAATAATAAGCCGTAAGCGACAACAACCATAATATCAGCATTATAACTGGCTAGCTTTTCTTGATCGCCAGCGTCTTTAAAATTAACTGGTTGCTCAACAACAATACCATGCGATAAAGCGAGTTCTTTGGTAGCACAAGCGGTTAGCTTTTTACCACGTCCAGCACGTTTATCGGGTGGACAGTAAACCGCGACCACTTCATGATGAGAGTTAATTAGCGCCGCCAGATGTTGTGCAGCAAAGTCTGGCGTGCCAGCAAAAATAATTTTAAGAGCTTTTGACAAAGTTTTATTCCGAATTATATTAATAAAAACAATAATTAATTGTTGGCTAAACGAGCTTCTTTTTCTAGTTTTGCTTTTATCCGCTGGCGTTTTAATGGTGATAGATAATCAACAAATAACTTACCATCTAAATGATCTAATTCATGCTGTATACAAACTGCGAGTAACTCAGTTGCATTTAAGGTAAAGGCTTGTCCTTCACGATCGAGCGCTTTCACGGTAACTTCTGTGTAGCGGTCAACTTTTGCGTAACAACCGGGCACAGATAAACAACCTTCTTCATTGATTTCGGTCGTATCACTATGGCTAATTATTTCTGGGTTAATCAAGACATAAGACTCGTCTTCGTCTTCTGAAACATTAATGACGACAATACGTTGATGGATATTGACCTGGGTGGCAGCTAAACCAACACCGTTCTCTTCTCGCATGGTCTCAAACATGTCATCAATTATTTGTTGTACATCACTGTTAATATCTTCTACAGGTAACGCTTTAGTGCGCAAGCGTTCGTCAGGAAATCTAAGTACGTTTAAAATAGTCATAAATATTCAAATAATTCGCGAAATATCGCATTGAGTGTTATGTTTCAATTTTAGCTATTAAATATAATTAATAATAGTGGTTTAGGCTAAAAGCTTAATATATCTGTTTAATAGGCGAACTATCATGCTAATACGTAGTTTTTTGTTAATACTCTGCTTGTCTTTTTCAGTATTGGTTACTGCTGATGAGTTAACATTAAATAAAAATGCCCCAAAATCTTACTTTGTTAAAAAGGGGGATACTTTGTGGGATATTTCAGCAATATTTCTCAAGCAGCCTTGGCTCTGGCCAAAGTTGTGGCGATTGAATCCTGATATTGATAATCCTCATTTAATTTATCCTGGTGACGAGCTTCGTTTAGTTTTTGACGAAAAAGGGCAACCAATGTTAGTGCGAGGAAAGCCTGAACTTAAATGGTCGCCCCGAGCACGAGTTAAATTAAAAGATCAATCTGCTATTTCAAGTTTATCCTTGGACGTGATTGCGCCTTATATTAATTACAGTAGCATTTTATCTGAAGATGACATTGCAAAGCTCCCTTATATACTAGGGAGTGATGAAGGTTATAACTCTAGTATTGACGGCTTTAATCTCTATGTAAACGGCGAATTAGAGTTAGGCAAAGGTTATGGTATATATCAGAAAGAAAAGCCTATTTATGACCCTGAAACACAAGAACTTTTAGGCTACAACATTAGTGTTGTAGGTACCGGAAAAGTCTTACGCACCGGTGATATTGACAATAAAGTGCCTGCTACCTTGTATGTCGATGGCGTTAAAGAAGAAATTCGTTCCGGTGATTTCATTCTGCCCGTCAATGAAAACCAACAATACCCGTCATTTTTTAGTCTAAAGCCAGCGACTAAGTCGTTACGTGGACTAATTATCAACAGTATGAGTGGGTTAAGTGAATTTGGAAAACTCGACGTCGTAATGATTAATCGTGGCGCCGAACATGCCGTTGAGCAAGGAGATATTGTTTCGGTAAAACGAATCAGCCCAGGTGTTGTTGAAACAAGTAACGGCCCAACGTATAGCAAAGATGCTTCACGGTGGAATCGTATGGCAAATGTTGAGAGCTCTGATTATAAAATGCCAGAAGAGGTTGTTGGCGAAATGATGATTTTTAAAGTGTATCAGCAAGTGAGTTTAGCGCTCGTTCTGCGTTCAAGTAAACCGCTTCGATTACAAGATATTATTACTTCACCCGTGGAAAACTAACCGACAGGCAATTCATCTTAATTTACAAGTAAAACCGCTGTACTTAGGGAGAAGACAGTGACAATAAAGTATAATTTAGCTGTTATCCCTCAACAGGGTGATGAGTATAACAAGAAAAGCGCGAGTCACTTTTGGCTGGCGCTTAAGCTTATACCACGCCTAGCTATCGATAAAAAATTAAGACTTGTTGAACTCTTTGGAGTAGAACAACTTTTTCATTCCTCACAAGAACTGTCATCATTAAACCTTACTCAAAAACAGATAGCGGCGATTAGATCTCCTGATTGGCAAAGAATTTCTGAAATTATTGCCGCCACTGAACGATGTATTAGTGCCATTATTCCTTTTGTTGACTCTCGTTACCCTTCACAGTTAAAGCAAATTTATGATCCGCCATTGGTTTTATTTGCCCAAGGAAATATTAGCCTATTAAACCAAATGCAAATTGCGATGGTCGGTAGCCGAGATGCCAGTATTAATGGTCGAGAGAATGCGTTTAAATTTGCACAACAGTTAGCAAATGCTGGATTAGTGGTCACGAGTGGTTTAGCGCTAGGTATAGATGGCGCCGCTCACCAGGGGACGTTATCGGCAGGAGGTAAAACCATCGCGGTTGTCGCGACCGGTTTAGATCAGGTCTATCCAGCAAGACATAGATTATTAGCAAAAAACATTCTAGACAATGACGGTGCTATTATCAGTGAGTTTCCTCCAAACACCCCACCTAAGCCAGGTTATTTCCCCAAACGAAATAGATTGATTAGTGGTTTAAGTGTGGGGGTGCTGGTGGTTGAAGCCACTATTAAAAGTGGCTCTTTGGTAACCGCTCGTTGCGCCATAGAACAAAATCGTGACGTGTTTGCTATCCCAAGTACCATTAATAACCCACAAGCTAAAGGGTGTCACTGGCTGATTAAACAAGGTGCTAAACTTGTCGATAATATTGCCGATATAGTTGATGAATTAGATCTACTGCCACAAAGAGGTCTACACTTAACGATAAACAAAGAGAAAGAACAACGCTTAGAAAAAAGTCAAAAACAACACTTGTTTAACGATTCATTGTTAGCTAGTGTGGGTTATGAGATCACCCCCGTAGATATGGTGGTTTCACGAAGCAAATTACCGATAGATGTCGTACTAACTCGGTTAACAATGTTAGAGCTTAAAGGTCTGGTTGCTACGGTTCCAGGGGGTTACCTAAGAGTAAAATAGGGGCTAATTATGTTTGATATACTGATGTATCTTTTTGAAAACTATATACATAGTGAAGCCGAAATCATGGTGGATCATGAGTCATTAACGGATGAACTTACCCGAGCAGGTTTTCATCAAGACGAAATATATAAAGCGCTAAGTTGGTTAGAAAAGCTAGCAGCACTTCAAGACACCGATGCTTATCCGTATTTAACGCGAGTAGGGCGTCGCTCAGTACGTGTCTATGTTGATGATGAAATGCAATTACTTGATGTCGAGTGTCGAGGGTTTCTTTTATTTTTAGAGCAAGTGAATGTCCTAGATTTTACCACACGAGAAATGGTTATTGACCGCGTGATGGAGTTAGATACTAAGTTCTTCTCGATTGATGATTTAAAGTGGGTGGTACTTATGGTGTTATTTAACGTGCCAGGTAAAGAAAATGCTTACTCGCAAATGGAAGATCTTATTTTTGATGAGCAAGAAGGCCCATTACATTAAGTACCAATCGTATAACTCGCTTAAGTTTGGCTAATCGTGGCATAATAACGTTAACATTATTCTAGTGATTGCATTATGCCTAATTCTGATAAACCCTTATTTTCACAGCACGAACATGCTTTAGAAAAAGCGTATGAAGTGTGCCCAGAATGTGGCAGTGAAATTGTTATAAAGAATAGTAAGTCGGGAAAGTTTTTTGGTTGTGCTTCCTATCCTGCCTGCGATTTCACTCGTCCAGTTGTTGAACACGAACGTGTCGAAGATAAAATTTTAGCTGGAACTGAATGCCCAGAGTGCCAACATGAACTTGCGGTTAAACAAGGGCGATATGGAATGTTTATCGGTTGTTCCAATTATCCCCAATGCCATCATATTGAAGACACTAGTGGTCAAGAAGACGTTGGCGTAGCTTGCCCACAGTGCCAGAAAAAGGGTAAGCAAGCCGAATTAATTGAGCGTACCAATCGCTATGGAAAAACATTTTATTCTTGTGAACAATATCCTAAATGCAAGTATGTCCTTAATTATCCACCCGTTGCTGAAAATTGCCCTGAATGCCATTGGCCGATATTAGTGAAGCGTAAAATGGCGAGTGGTAACGTCATAATCTGTCCAGAAAAGAAATGCACCTATAAGCGTAAAGAGATATAATACGCGCAATTATTTAACTAAACTTCTGGAGAGACAAAATGTCATCAACTTTTGTTGCAATTTTAATGGGTTCAGATTCTGACCTACCTGTTATGCAAGCAACCATCAGCGTTTTAAAAACATTTGGTATTGAACATGAAGTACGTGTTCGTTCAGCACATAGAACCCCTGATGCTGCTAAAGCTTACGTAAAAGATGCCGAAGAACGTGGCTGTAAAGTCTTTATATGTGCTGCAGGTTTAGCGGCTCATTTAGCCGGTGCTGTTGCAGGAATGACCACACGTCCAGTTATTGGTGTTCCAATTGATAACGGACCATTACAAGGTCATGATGCCTTACTTTCAACGGTTATGATGCCTGGTGGAATACCGGTTGCAACAGTTGCTATTGGTAAAGCTGGTGCAAAAAATGCGGGTTATTTAGCCGCACAAATATTAGGTGTTGCTGATCCGTCTATTGCAGAAAAAGTAAAAGCAGAACGCGCTGCTAATGTTATTGCTTTACTTGCAAAAGATGAAGCGATGCAAGAAAAATTAACATAAATTTTATGCGTTATTCGAGAAACCAGCTACTTGCTGGTTTTTTTATGTCCAAAATTTACCCTGATATTTTTGTTTAGCTAAAATATAAATATCCCGCTAGATATTTACTGCGATCGAATGTGAATACCCCAATTCCCCCATTAGACCAAAGGATAATTTTTATACGCAATAATAGGCGTAAACTATCCTTAGTAAGTGCAGAAGTTAAGTAGCACTAAATAGCTACCAGCACCGTAATATAATGAGGAAAGTCGATGAACAATATTTATGACCAAGGCTTAGACAAAGTTGCAGCCAATAGCCAGCCTTTAACACCGATTAACTTTTTAAATCGAACCGCCGACGTACATCCTGAACGCGTTGCCATCATTCATGGTAAACAAAAAATCACTTATCGTGAATATCGTAATAATGTTAGACGGCTAGCCTCAGCATTAATGCAACGCGGTGTTAAGCCCGGTAATACAGTAGCCATCATGGCGGCTAATATTCCTGCCTTTCTAGACGCCCATTATGGTGTGCCGTTAACGGGTGCAGTATTACATTCTATAAACATTCGTTTAGACGCTGAAAGTATTGCTTTTCTTTTCGACCATGGCGAATGTGATGTACTCTTAACCGATACGGCATTTTCTTGTGTGGTAAAAAAAGCACTAACCTTATGTTCACGTCAACCGCTGATTATTGATATCGACGATGTAATGAGTGAAGGCGGTGAACGTTTAGGTTGTGTTGAGTATCAAGACTTACTTGCCGAAGGTAATGAAAATTTCACCGGAAATTTAATTCATGATGAGTGGCAAGCGCTGGCGTTAAATTACACATCAGGGACAACGGGTAACCCAAAAGGTGTGGTCTATTCACATCGCGGCGCTTATTTAAATTCGCTGGGTAACAACATGATCTGGCCATTAGGCAATAACTCAGTGTACCTATGGACACTGCCAATGTTCCATTGTAATGGTTGGTGTTTTCCATGGACTGTTGTTGCTGTGGGTGGAACACAAGTTTGCTTAAGGCAGGTAGAAGTTGGCGCAATCATCGAAAGTTTAATTGAACATAAGGTCAGCCATTTTTGTGGTGCGCCAATCGTCTTAAATATGATTTTAAATGCAGACCAAAAGTTACTGGCAAAAGTAACACGTGGCATAAATATCATGACCGCGGGGGCTCCGCCACCACCATCCGTTATTAAAGGGATGGAAGCAATGGGGTTTGATATTACCCAAGGCTATGGTTTAACTGAAGTTTATGGGCCTTGTGTGGTAAGTGAGTGGAAAGATGAATGGAATGATAAAAGCGATGATGAACGAGCAGCGTTAAAAGCACGTCAAGGTGTACGCTATCCTACACAAGAAGAAGTCGATGTATTAGACCCTGAAACTATGCAGCCTGTTCCTTGTAATGCTGAAACGGTTGGTGAAATTATGTTTCGTGGTAATAGTATGATGAAAGGTTATTTAAAAAATGAGAAAGCGACCAATGAAGCATTTAAACATGGCTGGTTCCATTCTGGTGATTTAGCCGTTAAGCATCCTGATGGTTATATTGAAATAAGAGATCGTTCTAAAGATATTATTATTTCAGGTGGAGAAAATATATCTTCAGTAGAAGTCGAAAGTATTTTATATCAACACCCTGACATATTAGAAGCAGCCGTTGTCGCTAAAAGCGATGAGAAATGGGGGGAAACTCCATGTGCCTTTGTTTCATTAAAGCGAGGCCGCAGCGCTACAGAGCAAGATATCATCAGTTTTTGTCGAGAACATATGGCTACATTTAAAGCCCCTAAGACAATTGTGTTTAGTGATTTACCAAAAACGTCGACAGGTAAAGTACAGAAATTTATTTTACGTGAAAAAGTAAAAAGCCTCTCATAACTATCAAGTGTTTAATTTTGGCGATAAAATTATTTTTATCTGAAATTAAACACTTATTTTATCTGTTAGATAAACGCCGTATAATCATAAAATAATCCTTTAATTTTCCATTATTATTTATGATGACATCTGCCGAAGAGGCTTACAGCCAAGGTGGTATTATTGCTTATCCAACCGAAGCTGTTTTTGGCCTAGGTTGCGATCCAGATAATTTACTCGCAATTGAAAAATTACTTAGTATTAAAAACCGCTCTCCAGAAAAGGGCCTCATTTTACTAGCGGCTAACTACTCTCAATTACTCCCTTATATTGATGACAGTAAAATACCGCAAGATAAACGCTTGAGTATACTTTCTCGCTGGCCTAACGGTATTACTCAATTATTGCCAAAAAATAGTAATACTCATCGGCTACTTACTGGAAAATTTTCCACCATAGCCGTTCGATTGACTAGCCAACCTGATGTAGTAGCGCTGTGCAACAAGGTAAATAAACCAATTGTTTCTACCAGTGCTAACCTATCGGGGGAGGAGCCGGCAAGAACTTGGCAAGACGTTGAAGAAACTTTGTCAGCTGAAATCGATTTCATCATAAAAGGTAGTACTTTAGGGTATACTCAACCTTCAAGAATAATTGATGCACTGACCGGAGAGACAATTCGAGCATGAGCCAAGTAAGCATAGAAACAGTCATTGAATTTTTAAAATCACTGCAAGACAATATTTGTTCAGCATTAGAAGCCGCCGACGGTAGTGGGCAGTTCGTTGAAGATAACTGGATACGCGCTGAAGGCGGTGGTGGCCGTACTCGAGTATTAACCGACGGGACTGTTATTGAACAAGGTGGTGTAAACTTTTCAGAAGTTTCTGGTGATAAGTTACCTCCATCAGCGAGTGCTCATCGACCTGAACTAGCCGGTAGAACCTGGCGAGCTTGTGGTGTTTCATTAGTTATTCACCCTAAAAATCCTTATATTCCAACGTCACACGCTAATGTACGATTTTTTATCGCTGAGAAAGAAGGTGAGGAACCTGTGTGGTGGTTTGGTGGTGGTTTTGATTTAACCCCTTTTTATCCTATAAAAGAAGATGTTGTTCATTGGCACCAAACGGCTAAATCACTTTGTCAGCCTTTTGGTGAAAATGTTTATAATGAGCATAAAAAATGGTGCGATGAATATTTTTATTTAAAACATCGAGATGAAACGCGTGGTGTTGGTGGTTTATTTTTTGATGATTTGAATCAATGGGATTTTGATACTTGCCTAAATTATATTAAAGCTGTTGGGCAAGGCTTTGTTGACGCTTATGTTCCGATTATCGAAAAAAGAAAGCACATTGAATTCTCTGAGCAACAACGTCAATTTCAATTATATCGTCGTGGCCGTTATGTTGAGTTTAACTTAGTCTTTGACCGAGGAACCTTATTTGGTTTGCAGTCAGGTGGGCGTACAGAATCGATATTAATGTCGATGCCGCCACTTGCTCGTTGGGAATATAATTATCAGCCCGACCCAACAAGTCAAGAAGCTGAACTGGCTCAGTACTTAGTACCGCAAGACTGGTTAGCTCAATAATTATTATCATTTATAATACTTCAGCTAGATTTTTTTGAACGCCGATTGAACGAGAAGCGTAAAGCTTCTCGTGTTTCTGTCAATGACATTAGCTGTTTTATATTTGCGTCACCAAGCTTACTTGCCACTGTTATTTACCTCTACTCCCCTCTATTTGTAAAATGTTTAAATAAAAGTTAAAACAACGCAATTTTATTGCGCTAGGTCATGTTTTTATTTTTAAGTCTCTATAGAATCCGTTTCATTAAATACCCACAAAATAAACAGGGACTTTGCACATGAAAAAACGTTTACTTACTTTAGCTGTTTTAGCTTCTCTTTCTGTAACTGCCTTTGCTGAAGATTATAAAGCCGGAGATTTTGTTTTCCGTGGTGGTGCGACTATGGTTAACCCAGATAGCGGTAAGTCAGGGGTTTTTGTTGAAGCATTAGGAGGTAACACGCCATTATCTCTTTCTGTTGATGACAATACTCAACTTGGCTTAAATTTTATTTATTTCTATGATAACAATTGGGCAATAGAAGTTTTAGCTGCAACACCATTCGCCCATGATGTCATTATTCACGATCAACAACGTATCTCTGCCGGACTGTTTGGTGCGAACGTCGATGGTGCGACATTAGCGGAAGTCACACAGTTACCACCCACAATTAGTGCACTTTATTACTTTAACAGTGCATCGAACATTAAACCTTATGCGGGTGTTGGCATAAATTACACCATATTTTTTGATGAAAGTTTTAAAAGTACACCTGAATCCTTAGGTTTTAATGATTTAGAGCTTGATGGCTCATTAGGCTTATCGTTTCAAGTGGGCGCCGATTACTTAATAAATGATAAGTGGCACGTAAATGCTTCCGCTCGTTATATTGATATTAATGCCGATGCCACCTTCAAAATTGGTGATATTAAAGGGTCTGCATCAGTAGAAATTGACCCTATGGTTTATTCAATCATGTTGGGTTATAAGTTTTAGTATTATTAATAACACAAACTCTTAACAACACCTTTTTAAGGCAGTCATCTTTTATATAAAGGTAACTGCTTTTTTTATATTCATCATGCCTTTATTACGATAACCTTAAGTATAATTTATTACCCAGTGCTTTCTATGGATCAATATCGCGTCTTTGGTAACCCTATCAAACAATCACGTTCGCCCATCATTCACCAATCTTTTGCGCAGCAAACTCAGCAGCAACTTAACTACCAAAGTGAATATGTAGCACTAGAGCTATTTGAACAAACAATCATTACTTTTATGAATAGTGGCGCTAAAGGTGCCAACATTACCGCTCCTTTTAAAGAACAAGCGATGGCATTATGCGATAAATTAACCGAGCGGGCTCAACTTGCCGGCGCGGTAAATACCTTAACGTTTGCGGGTGGTAAAATATTTGGCGATAACACCGATGGGGAAGGGCTTGTACAAGACCTCCTTAATCATAAAATATTATTAAAAAATAGTCGTATTTTATTACTTGGTGCCGGTGGTGCTGCTAAAGGCGTGATTTTACCTTTATTAGCACAAGGACCACAGAAAATTGTTATCGCCAATAGAACAGTTAGTAAAGCCGAAGAGCTGATTAAAAAGTTTAACAACAATAAATTAACGGCTACAGGGTTCGATGCTCTGGGAGCCGAAAAGTTTGACCTTATTATCAATGCAACATCGGCAAGCTTAACGGGGAAAATTCCACCGTTATCAAAAGAGCTTATTGCTAATACCGACTGTTACGATATGGTTTATGGTAAAGAACTTAGTCCATTTTTAGCTTGGGCGAAAGCCAATGGCGCAAGTAATGTTATTGATGGTTTAGGTATGTTGGTAGAACAAGCCGCCGAAAGTTTTAGAACTTGGCGAAATGTTTCACCTGAAACAGCATCGGTGCTAAATAGGCTAAGAAAAGAGGATTAAGATGAACCAAAAAATAATCTTCAACGATGATATAACTTATGATAACAACCAACAGGGCTGGATCTTTAGTGGATTACTCTCTGGTGAGCGTATTAATATTCTTATTAAGTGTACAAAGCATAATGTAATGAGTGATGCATTGAAATTTGATTTAGAAGAAATCGTTGAAGAGTGGCTCGACGATAATGAGCCACTCCCTGAAAGTCGAATAGAGCTGTACTATAAGTAACGGGCTAATAAATTATTATTGAGCAAGGTACTCATTCTTAAGCTCAACATAATTAATCGCAGACTGACTAAGAAATGCTTGCTCACTTTCTTTTAGTAATCTCACTTGTTTTACCGGGTTACCTACATATAGGTAACCACTCTCTAACGTTTTATGAGGAGGCACCAAAGAACCTGCACCAATAAAAACGTCACTTTCAATAATCGCGCCATCCATAATGATTGCCCCCATACCAACAAGTATACGATCTCCTAACGTGCAACCATGTAGCATGCACTTGTGACCAACGGTAACATCTTCACCTATAATGAGAGGATTGCCTGTTGGATTACCTGCGCTTTTACGAGTTACATGCAATACCGTACCATCTTGGATATTGGTTCTATTGCCAATGCTAATAGTATTAACGTCACCCCTAGCGGCGACCAAAGGCCAAATACTGACATCGTCACCCATAGATATATCTCCAACGAGTACAGCAGACTCATCAATATAGACCTTTTGGCCCAATTTTGGTGTGATTTTATTGTAGCTACGTAATATAGTTTTATTCATAATGAGAATTAGGTTGTGAACTTGTGCATTAATATTAGCAAATATCGACTAAAGGTTGAAAAAATATCAGTTATAAACTGTATTAATATAAATGTTTAGTTTAACGAAAGAGTATCAGCTAATAGAAGTGTGGTTAATAAATGTGGTATTCGGTCGAATAAACCTCAATAAAAACGTGGCCTGTACGTTAATTAAGCGAACAAACGTTTATTTCAAACTTATTGCAAAAAAGGGTTGACGCCCAGCGAGAAATCTCTAGAATGCGCTCCAGTTCCAAGGGGTTCAGTCAAAACGAACCACGAAAGAGCTGTTTTGATAAGTTATCTACATCACTTTAGGGTAAAGTAGTTAACTTAACGTTTTATAGATAAGGTTTGAATCTTCGAAAAGAAACTTCAAATTAAATTAAATAAAACGTTGACATCAAAACTGAG